>JABDJW010000101.1 GCA_013002375.1 Acidimicrobiales bacterium
GTCATGATGCCTCCCGCGGTACCCGCGACAGGCGGGGGTCGATGTCGAGACGAAGCGTTTCGAGGAGTTGATCGAGCCGATGCCGGAATCGGTCGCCGGCGATGTTGCGCGCCCACATCACGACCGCGTCTTCGCCGTCGCTCTCGTAGTACTGCTCGCGAATGCCAGCCGATTCGAAGCCGAACCGGCGATAGAGCGCCTGGGCCCGCTCATTCGAGGCCCGAACCTCGAGGGTCAAGGCGTCCAGGCCGAACACGATCGCTTCCTCGGCCAACACCGCAACCAGCGCGGTGCCGACCCCGCGTCCGCCGTAGTCCGGATCGACCGCAACCGTCGCGATGTGGCCATCGCCGTCCTGCACCAGCAGCCCGGCGTGGCCGACCTGGACGCCGTCGAGCGTGGCGACCACGAACAACCGCCCGGCCGGCATGCGCTGCAGCTGATCGGACCACATCCGATACGACCACGGCGCCGGGTACACCTTGGCGTCGATGGACCGCGCCCGATGCAGGTTGGCCGGTGCCATCGGCGCGATCGAGACCACGGCGCTCGGTGCCACCGCGGCGTTCATGAGCTGGCCCGTTTCGTCCAGTTGATCTCGGCGTCGGGCTGACGCAGATACAACGGTCGGATGTCGCTCGGCGCCACGAACTCCTCCCGCAACGCGCGAGCATGGGCCAACTGCACCAGAGAGCGGGCGTTCGGGTGGGCGAGCCCTTGCTCGACGACCTCGACCTTGCTGACTGCGGCAAAGTGATCGATGTAGCGCAACGCGCCATCGCCGACCAGGAGGCACTCGTCGTTGCGGCTGGCGAGATCGAGGGCCAGGTCGTCGGGCGAGGACACTGCGTAGTCCGTGACCCGCTGCACACCACCGGGCACCTGGCGATAGAACGCGTGGAAGACCTCGCCGCGGCGAGCGTCGAGGGCCGCGACGATCACCCGGTTGGTGAACCGCACCGGGAAGGCCAACAGATCGAGGCTCGCCACGCCGATCATCGGTACGCCGAGGGCATGGGCCATGGCCATGGCACTGGCGACACCGACTCGAAGGCCGGTGTAGAGGCCCGGGCCGATATCCACCGCGACGACGCTTATCTCGCTCAGTTCGATCCGGGCTTGGCGCCGGACGAAATCGATCTGGGGCGTGAGCGATTCGGCATGGCGGCGGCCGCGCGCCGAATGCACCGAGGCCAGGACCCCTTCGTGACCACCGATGGCGCACCCGACCTGCGCCGTCGATGACTCGATGCCCAAGATCAGCACGGAGCGACTCCCAAGGCGGTGGCGAGCACCCGTTCGCGTGCGGACCACCGGGGGCCGACCGCGGTGATCTGCACCAAGCGGTCGTCGTCGCCCTCGCCGAAGCTGATCCGAAGTTCGAGATAGTTGGCCGGTAGCGCCGGCGCGATCGCATCCCCCCATTCGATGAGGGTGACGGAGTCACCTTCGAGCAGCTCGGGGATGTCGAGGTCCATCACCTCGTTGAGGTTTTCGAGGCGGTACACGTCGAGATGATGCAGCAACAGGCGACCCTGGTATTGGCGAGCCAGGGTGAAGGTCGGGCTGGTGATGGGTTCGGTCACGCCCAGCGCCGCGCCGAACCCCTGGGCAAATGCGGTCTTCCCGGCGCCCAGGTCGCCCACCAGCAGCAACAGGTCGCCGGCGGCCACATGTTCGGCCACGGTGGCCGCGACGGCTTGCGTCTGTTCGACAGTGGAGGTGGCGACGAGGATCATGCCCAGCCCAGGTGAGGAGGTTCGTGCGCTGGCCGACGCGCGAACGAGAACAATTCGATTCTACGGCGTTCCGGGAGCGACGATCGACGTTGTCGCCAACTCGACCGCGGCGGCCGCCAACATCAGGAGCTCGTCGAGGTCGGCCTCCAGCACGCCGACGCCGGCCGCCACCAGCGCATCGCCGTCGTGACGGGTGTGGGCCGGCCGAAGCGATCGGGCCAATCCATCGTGCCCGGCCTGGGCCAACAGCAGGCACTCGGCCTTGGTACAGGTGGCGTTGGTCACGACGGCACCGATCGTCGTGTTGCCGAACGGCAACTCCTTGACCGGCCACTCGAAGTCGCTGGGGTCGGCCAGCACGGCCGCTTGTCCGGTTTGGTTGGCGTCCCCGAACGCGTTGACGGCGATGATCGCGGTCACCACGACATCGCCGTGATTGGTCGTCGCCATGCCGAGCCCACCCGGCCGGCGGTGTTCGACCCCCAACCACTTGGCCACCGTGGCGCCGGTGCCCGCCCCGACCAAGCCGACCTCGGGATCGTCGGTGGCCGCCGCCAGCGCGGCCGCACCGGCTGCGGCGTCGGGCCGCACGGACCCATCGCCGACCATGAGGTCGTACAGGCACATGCCGACCACGATCGGCACCACGCCGCCTTCGGTGGGGAAACCCACCCCTTCCGCAGCCAGGGCCTGCATCACGCCGTCGGCCGCCGCCAGACCGAAAGCCGAACCGCCGCTGAGCACGATCGCATCGACCCGGTCGACCAGCCAGCGGGGATCGAGCAGGGCGAACTCGCGGGTGGCCGGCGCGCCGCCTCGGACCTCGCCCGACGCCACCGTGCCCTCCGGCAGCCGCACGACCGTGCAACCGGTTTGGGCGTCGGCGTCGGTCCAGTGCCCGACGGTGACTCCGGGAATGCGCACGTCCATCGTGGTGACGCTACCGGGCTGACGACCTCGCGCCGGCGACCAGCTCGGCCAGGGCTCGATCATACCGATCGGCAACCGCGGGCCAGGCCAGCTCGGCGACGGCGTCGGCCAGACCGGAAACTCGCGCCCGTGCCGCCGGGAGATCGAGCAGAACCTGCTCCAGTCGATCGCCCAACCGGCCGGGACCGTACAGCGCGGCCTCGTGGTACCGGGCGGGGATGACCTCGGGATAGGACAACGAGGCCGGCAGGACGGGTATCGCACCGCAGGCGATCGCCTCGAGCAATGCCACCCCGAAGAACTCGTGCCGGGCCGTGCTCACCACCACGTCGGTTCGGCCCAGCAGCTCCGCGTAGGCGGCGCGCTCGAGGAATCCCACGTGGACGACCCGCGCGCCGAGCCGGTCGATCGCTTCGGTGAACTCCTGAGGATCGCTTCGGCGATTCGGTCCGGCCAAGGCGACATCGAACGGGACGCCCTCGTCGGCCAGGCGCACCAGATTGCGCAGAAATCGGCCCGGATCCTTGTCGTGCGCCCAACGCTGGTTCCAGGTGATGAGCGGCGGCTTCGAATCGTCTCGGTCGGCCCGAAGGACCGGCAGGTCGGAGAGCTCGAGCCCAACCGGCAGAACGTTGAACTTCTCCAGCGTGCGCAGCAGCAGATGCCGGTGGTCGTTGTCGGGGGCGCTCGCCAGCCACGCGGGCAGATGCTCGGCCAGGTGGTCGCGCTGAAAGGCCGAGTTGCACCAGATCGCGTCGGCGACCTGCATCGAAACCCAGTCGACCGCGGCCGCTTCGTCCTCGATCGACCGACCGAGGAGCACGGGATAGCCCACCTGATTCTCGTGCAGATACAAAACGACCGGCTGGTCGGTGAGCCAGGACCGGCTCAAACCGACGAAGGCGGCCAGGTTCACGAAATCGGCGGCCACGACGACATCGGGCCGGCCGTGGTGCGCGACATCGGCCGCGGCGAGCTCGGCCAGCGTGACGGCCGATCCGCGTTGGCGCCATCGCCAGAACCGATCCTCGTGCTCGACGATCCGAATTCGGTGTGAGCAGTGCCGGGCCAGGCCCTCGGCCCATGCCGCGTGGGCCCCACCCGACCACGGCACCACCAGCAGTACGTCGAGTGAAGTCACGGAGGCCGCTACCGGTAGTGGCGCCGCACCCGGGAACTGATCGCGCAGATGACTTCGTAGCCGATCGTGCCGAGTCGGGCCGCGATCTCGTTGGGGGTGATCTCGTCGTCGCCCTGGCGGCCGATCAGCACGACCTCAGCGCCCGGCGTGATGTCGGAATCGGTGCCGCAGTCGACCATGAGTTGGTCCATGGTCACCGCCCCGACGATAGGGCGACGCCGGCCGCCGATCAGTACCTCGACACCACACTCGTAGCTGCGCCGCTGCACCCCGTCGGCGTACCCGATCGGCACGGTCACGACCCAGCGGTCTTCGGGCGCTTCCCAACGGAGCCCGTACGAGACCCGCTCGCCGGCCCGAACCCACTTGGCGAACGACACCTCCGACTTGAGCTTGATCGCCGGGCGAAGCTCGATCGGGATGGGCATGGCATCGCTCGGGGGTACGCCGTAGACCTCGATGCCGCAGCGCACGAGATCGAAATGAGCGTCGGGTTTGCTGAGGGTCAGCGCCGAGTTGGCCGCGTGGATCATCGGGGGCCGCAGATCCGCGGCTTCCAGGGTGCGAACGCACTCGGCAAAGCGATCGAGTTGGATGGCCGTGTACTCGTTGTCCGGCTCGTCGGCCACCGCGCTGTGGGTCCACAGTCCTTCGAAGAACAGTTCAGGTTTCGCGTGGAGCGCACGAACGAACGGGAGAAGCTCCGACGGATCGATGCCGACCCGATGCATGCCGGTGTCGACCTTGACGTGGACCGGAAGGGCTTCGGACCCATGCTGTGCCGCGGCAGCCGCCATTGCGGCCAAACCCTCGCCGCTGTAGAGCGTGGGCCGCAACCCGTGGTGCGCGACCTCGCCCATCTCGTGGGGACGGGGTTCGGACAGAACCAAGATCGGGCAGTCGATGCCGGCCGCTCGCAGCTCGAGGCCCTCATCGACGAGCGCCACCGCGAGCCAGGTCGCGCCGGCGCGCAGGGCGGCGCGCGCCACCGGCACCGCACCGTGGGTGTAACCGTCGGCCTTCACCACCGCACAGAGCTCGGCCGGTGCTGCGAACTCGGCCAAGGCGGCAACGTTGTGGGCAACGGCCTCGAGATCGATCTCGGCCAGGGTGGGGCGCATGGCTCAGGTGACTCCTCGTCGGGTGAGAACCGACGGAATGGTAGCGAGCAGATCCGATGCCACCAGACCCGGGGTCGAGGCGGCGGCTCGCCCGTGGACCTGGGCCGCCGCGGCCGCGGCATCGAACGGCTTCGCACCCCGGGTCACGAAGCCGGCGATCACGCCGGCGAGCACATCACCGGTGCCCGCCGTTCCCAACGTCGGCGGGCCGGCCGTGATCAACCGGACCGCGCCGTTGGGTGCGGCCACGACCGTGGTCGGGCCCTTCAGCAGAACGACCGCCGGCGCGGCCGCGGCAAGCTCGCGAGCGGCGGCCAGCCGGTCCGTGCCGGGCCGGTGGCCCATCAGGCGTTCGTACTCGCCATCGTGGGGGGTCAGAACGGCCGGAACATAACGCGGCGCGATCGCCTCCAAACCGATGCCGGCGAGCGCGGTGAGCCCGTCGCCGTCGATCACCAACGGCTGGGGCACCCGCACGTAGTGCTCCACCAGGGTGCCGGCATCGGGACCCAGGCCGGGACCGAACACCACGGCGGCAAAGCGCTCCAGATCGGCCGGCACGCCAGCGGCGGGGAGCGGGACCCTGACCGCCTCGATCGGGTCGGGCGGCCCGTCGCCCAGCGAACACAGGCGCACATATCCGGCGCCGGCCCGCATCGCGGCCGCACTGGCCAGCTGGGCCGCTCCGTCCATGCCGGGCGATCCGGCAATCACCAGGCACGCCCGCTTCCACTTGTGCGTATCGGGCTCCAGGCTCGGGACCATGGTCGCGATGTCGGCATCGGTCACCAATGCCGCCTCGGCTCGAGAAACGTCCAACCCGATGTCGGCCACCACGATCTCGCCGGCCAGGCGGGCACCGGGTCCGCTCAGCAAGCCAGGCTTGAGCGCGGCAAAGGTCACGGTTCGGTCCGCCGCCATCGGCGCACCGTGGATCTCGCCGGTCAGCCCATCGACCCCGCTCGGGATGTCGACGGCCAACACCAACGGCCGGCCGGTGATCGACGGCGCGTCGTAGGGCCGGCCCAGGCCAGTGCCGTAGGCGGCATCGATCACCAGGTCGGCGGCCGGCAAGCGATCGATCGAGCCCGCGTCGAACTCGAGGAGCCGGGCCCCTCGGCGGCGCAGGAAGCGGGCCGCCACCCGGCCGTCGGCACCGTTGTTGCCCGGACCGGCGACGACCACGATGCGGCGACCGTAGGCCCCACCCAGCATCCGCAGCGCCTCACGGGCCACCGCGAAACCGGCTCGTTCGATCAAGACCTGCACCGGCTCGGTGGCTTCGGCATCGATGGCCGCCATCTGGGTAGGGGTGACAACCGGCTGCATCGGTCAGAATCCTTCGGCGACGACGAACGCTTGGGCCACGAGGGCCGAGTGGCTCAGGGAGACGTGCCAGGCCGCAACTCCGTGGGTCGCGGCCAACGCTGCCGCGGTCTCGTGCAACCGCAACGAGGGAGCGCCCGATTCGGCCCGCACGACCTCGATGTCCCGCAATCGTGCCGCGCCCAGGCCGCTGGCCAGCGCCTTCAACACCGCCTCCTTGGCCGCGAACCGAGCGGCCAGTCGTTCCGTGGGATCGACCGCGCTGGTCGCGTAGGCCTGCTCGTCCGCCGTGAACAACCGATCGAGCAACCCGGGGGTGCGTTCGAGCGAAGCCCTGAACCGCTCCAGGTCGACGACGTCGGCACCGACGCCGACTATCGCCATGACCGCGGGCCCCAATGCCGCGAGCGCACGCTACGACCGCCAGCGCTGGGCGAGCTCGGAGATATCCGCCGTGAGCAAGTCGACGACCGGGACGGAGGCCAGCAGATCCTCGCGGAACGTCGGTTCGGTTTCGGTCACGGCGTCGCGCAGCGCGGCGTAGCGGTTGCGATAGCCCTGCAGAACGCCCCGGGCAGCCTCGGCCGACAGGTCGTCGTGGAACCGCACGTGCAACAAGGTGATGCCGACGGTCTCGTTGTCCTTGACCTCGGGCACCAAGATGACGGTGCGATTGTCGGAAGCACCGGTGGTGACCAACAGCCGTTGCTCGCTGGCCACCCGACGCTTGTTACCGCGGAGGGCCGGGTCGCGTTCGGTGCGCGACCTGATGTTGCGAGCGATGCCGCCCTGATCGACGATGACGACCGACGCCGAACCGTTCGAACCTTCGACCCGGTAGCGGCTGTAGCCCAGGACTTCGGCGACGGCGGGGTCGAGATCGGCCAACGTGCGAAGCGACCGGTAGCTGAGCCGATCCCGGGGGGCTCCCGATTCGAGCACGGCGGCGGCCAGGGTGGCTTCGAGCAGCGTTTCGTCCGAACGGCTGATGCCGACGGTGACGGTTTTGGCCTGGTGCTTGATGGCATCGATCGGACGGGTGAGTTCGTCGACGCCGGCGGTCAGTGCCGCCAACAGATCCTCGACGATCGCACTCGGGGTGCCGACCTTGCCGAACTCGGTTTGATAGGCCTCGAGCGGGAGCGAACCCAGCGCGAATCGCAGCTGCTGGGAGATGCGCACTGCGGTACTCGCCTCGAGCACGCCGTTGTAGGAACCGTCCCGCAGGCCGGAGAAGAAGCTGACGCTCTGGGCCCGCAGCGTCGGGCGAACTTCGCGCAGGATCGTCTCCGCGGTGATGGAACGGACCGTGCCCGACGCCAGGGTCTCCAGTTCGGCTCGGATGGCACGGAGCGGGCCGGCCAGCGCATCGATGGCACGCGCCGCCTCATAGCCGAACAGGTGACCGACGACCGTCGACAGCACAAAGGCCAAACGAGGGTGGACGGCCGGGACCATGATGGCGTCGAGCGCCGACCCGAAGCGGGTCTGACCGTCGCTGGCGATCACGATCGGGGCAGCCTTGTGGGCCCGGTAGATGGCGACCTCTTTGGCCACGTCGTCGGCCGTCGAGCCCTCGAGTCCGGCGGCGCACACGATGATCATCGGTTCGGCCGAGAGGTCGATGTGCTTCTTGTCCTCGGTGAAGTCGACGGCAATCGACTTGTAGCAGAGCTCGGACAGCTTGATGCGAAGCTCGCGAGCCGCGATGTGATTCAAGCCGTTGCCGACCACCGCCCAGTAGCGGCGCTGTGGTGCGTGGAGCCCGGCGACGCGTGCGATGTCGCCCCGGAGCGCGATCGTCGCCTCCATGGCGGCCGGTAGATCACGCATGCCCTGGAGCAGCTCGGCTCGACCCGGGCGATCGGCTTCGCCGGTGAGGAGCTCGACGAGCTGGTCGGCCAAGAGCAGGCCGGCCGCGATCTGCGCGTAGAAAGCCTTGGTCGAGGCGACCGACATCTCCACGTCGCGACCATCTGAGGTGTAGAGCACCCCGTCGGCCTTGTCGGTGAGGTCGCTGTTGCGGCGATTGACGATGGCCAACACCGCCGCGCCGCGGCCGCGGACCAGGTCGACGGTGCGGTTGGTGTCGGTGGTCGTGCCGGATTGGCTGATGGCGACGACCAGCGTGTTCGACATGTCGGCCCGCATCGCGAACCCGGACAGTTCGGTCGCCGGCGTGGCCTCGACCCGGATCGACCGGCCGGCCAGGTCGTCCCGGAGCACAGCCGCCAGGCTCTCGCCCGCGACCGCCGCGGTGCCCTGACCGATGACGAGGATCTCGGTGATGCCGCGGCCGGGCTCGGAATCGATCAGGCGTTGGCGGACTTCGGTCGGAAGCGTCTCGGGCCCGAGTTCGACCCGCAGACCGTCATCGGCGTCGACCAACTTGCCCCGCAACGTCTTGCGGAACGAATTCGGCGCCTCGCTGATCTCCTTCAGTAGATAGTGCGGGGCATCGCCGCGATCGATGTCGCGGGTCGTGATCTGGGCGGTGATGACGTCGGCTTCGGTCACCGGTAGATCGGTGCCGTCGTAGGCCTTGCGCACGATGCCGGCGAGGTCGCCCGCCCGCAGCCCGTCGAGATCGATGATCTGGCCCCGGCTGGCGTTGGGGTTCTCGGGGTTACCGGGCGTCTCGCCGTCCATCCGCACGAAACGGGACGTCAGCTCGACGACGCCGTAGGGTTCGCTGGCCACGATGAAGCAGTCGTCGGCCAGACCGATGTAGACCCCCTGGCCGGAGCCCCGAAGCGCCAGCTGAAGGCGCTCGGGCCGCACCGAGCCGCTGGCGCCGATGGCCACCGAACCTTCCATGACCGCGACGCTGCGGCGAAACGACTCGGTGACATCGTGCCCTGCGGCCAGATGCGTCGACATCAGCGCCGGAATGACCTTGGCGTCGGTCGAGATCTCGGGGACGATCGACAAGCCTTCGGCCGCGATGAGATCGGCGAAGTTGTCGACATCCCCATTCAGGACGGCGGTGCAATACGGAAGCTCTTCACCGTCGTGGCGATCGGAGTTCAGCGGGTGACAGTTCGGTTCGGAGATGATACCGACACTGGCCCAGCGGGTGTGTCCCAAAACGGTGGTCTGCGCGGTGTCGTTGGCCACGGCCCGATGCAGAAGCTCGTCGTTGGTGATGGCTTGCCGCAGTGCTGCGGTGTTGTCCCCCAGCTCGCCGATTTCGGCCGCGGCCTTGTACACGAAGCTCAACACGCCGCCCGCCGCGAGGCGCACCGAACCGGACATGAACAGCGGATCGTCGGCCCGAGCGTCGATCGCGGCCTGGGTGGCAGGATCACCCAGATCGAGCGCATGGTCGCGCACCAGCAGATGCAGACCGGCCGAATCGCGCCCGCGGACCTCGAGCCGATCGATGCCCGAGAGCGCCTCCTGAATCGACAGGTAGGTCGCCAGGCCACTGGCGGTGGTCTCGGCCGGCGCCAGCTCGGCCACCCGATGAGCGGTGCGGAGCCGGTCACGATGCAGTGACCAGGCGGCGTCCTTGACCCGAATCATCGAGGCATTCGTGGCTTCCAGGTTCGCGATCACGCTGTGATCGAGCTGATCCTCGATCGCGATCATGGCCTTCTCGATCACGTCGGTGCGGTGCCGAATCGTTTCGACCAACGCGGCGTCGGCCAACAAACACTGGAGGCCGGGCACCCCCATCAGCAGCCCATTCGCCGCTTCGAGGTGGATCGCCACCTCGGCCAGGTGTGTGGCTGTCTCCGCCGTGAGCTCACCCGAGAGCGGCGTGGCCTGGTGCAGCTCGGCGTCGGCCTGGTCGAGCAAGGCGACGAGCTCTGCGCTGGTGGGAACCGGGCGGGTGGCTGGGCGCCGTACGAGTCCGATGATGCCGCACATGGGGGTGGTGATCTCCTCAGCCGATGGGTTGCACCGACGTCGGCCCTCGGGCCACCTCCAACGTCGCAGCCGACGACGACCGGAGCCGACGTCGGATAGCGAACCAGTCTAGGGGGTCCGACCCGGGCCCGGGCCCCACCCCGCCCGAACCGGATCAAGCCAGCTTTTCGGTGACCGCCCCGGCGAGCTCGTTCGCAATCCGTTCCGCGGTGGCCTGTTCCGCGGCCTCGACCATGACCCGCACCAGGGGTTCGGTGCCCGACGACCGCAAGAGCACCCGGCCGGTCGCCCCGAGCTCGGCTTCGGCGACGGCCACGTCATCGGCCAAGAGCGTCGCAATGTCGTCAGGGCGCTCGGCCACCCGCACGTTCACCAACGTCTGCGGCAGCTGCGTCATGGCGGCATCGGCCAACGCCGCGAGGGTCTGGCCCGAGCGAGCCACCACGTCGAGCACCTGTACGCCGGTGAGCAGTCCATCGCCCGTCGTAGCCAGATCGCGGAAGATCACATGACCCGACTGCTCACCGCCGAGGTTCAGCTGATCTCGGTCCAGGGCCTCGAGGACGTAGCGATCGCCGACCGCAGTGTCGACGACGGTGATGCCGTGCTTCTGCATGCCGAGTCGGAAACCCAGATTGGTCATGACGGTGACCACGACCCGATCGTCGGCCAGCCGGCCGCGAGCCTTGCGATCGATCGCACAGATGGCGATGAGGTGATCGCCATCGACCAGCGCGCCGGTGTGATCCACGGCCAACACTCGATCGGCGTCACCGTCGAAGGCCAGGCCGAGATCCGCGCCGCGCTCGACGACGGCGTGTTGCAGCGTACCGGGGTAGGTCGAGCCGCAGTCGACGTTGATGTTGCGACCGTCGGGCTCGTGAAACAGCGAGGTCACGTCGGCGCCGAGCTCGCGCAGCACGGTCTCGGCGACGAAGCTGTTCGAGCCATTGGCGCAATCGATCACGACCGAGAGTCCGTCGAGTCGGCGCCCTTCGATCGACGCCTCGACCGCCTGGCCATAGCGCTCGACCAGCGCGCGGCCGTTACCGATCGCGGCCGGCGAATCGGGTGCTGGAAACGAATCGATGAGGGCGAGCCGGTCGGCGATTTCGTCCTGGACCGCATCGCTCAGCTTCACACCACCCGCCGCGAACAGCTTGATGCCGTTGTCGGTCCACGGATTGTGCGAGGCCGAGATCATGGCCGCCGGGCGGCCGTCGGTGGCAGCGGCGCCGGCGACGGCCGGGGTGGGCACCACTCCGAGACTCACCGGCTCGGCGCCCGCGCTGGCCAACCCATCGGCAAAAGCCTGGGTGAAATCCGGGCCCGACTCGCGAGTGTCACGGCCGATGTAGAAGCGGCCGGCGCCCAGCACCTGGGCCGCGACCGCGCCCAGTGCCCGCACGAACTCGGTGGTGAGTTCCTCGTGGGCGACACCGCGCACGCCGTCGGTGCCGAAAGGCAGCGTCTGCATGGCGGGTGAGTCGCGACTAGCGCTTGGAGTACTGCGGCGCCTTGCGGGCCTTCTTGAGGCCGTACTTCTTGGATTCCTTCTTCCGCGAGTCGCGGGTGAGGAAGCCGGCCTTCTTCAAGGTGTCGCGGTAGTCGGGATCGAGTTCGATCAGGGCCCGGGCAATGCCGAGCCGCAACGCGCCGGCCTGGCCGTTCATGCCGCCGCCGTAGACATTCACGTCGATGTCGTAGTTCTCGGCGGTTTCGGTCAGCACCAGTGGCTCGGCCAGCTGCATGCGGTGGGCGGCCGACGGGAAGTAGTCGTCGAGGGCGCGACCGTTGACGGTGATCGCACCGCCGCCGGGACGCAACCGAACTCGGGCGACGGCCCGCTTGCGGCGGCCAGTGGTTTGGACGAGGGGCGTTGACATCGAAGGAACCTTCAGTCGATCCGGGCGCGGGCATGCTCGATTTCGAGCGGCTGCGGGTTTTGGGAGCCGTGGGGATGCGCCGGACCGGCGTACACCTTGAGCTTGTTGATCATCTGCCGGCCGAGGCGGTTCTTCGGGATCATGCCCCGGATGGTGTCGCGCACGGCTTGTTCGGGCCGGGTGGCCAGGAGATGGGCATAGGTGGTGGTCTTCAAGCCGCCCGGGTAACCCGAGTGGCGGTACATGTTCTTGCGTTCGGCCTTCCCGCTGGTGAGGACGACCTTGTCAGCATTGATGATGATGACGTGGTCGCCGGTGTCCAGGTGCGGGGTGTAGGTGGGCTTGTGCTTGCCCCGGAGGATCGAAGCGACCTCGGTGGCCATGCGGCCGAGGACCAAGCCCTCCGCGTCGACGACGTGCCACGACCGCTCAATTTCAGACTTTTTGGGGGTGTACGTAGTCACAGGCCTGCTCGAGATCACTGGATGAAAACCGACGGTTTACCGTACTGGCCGGCGCCTCGTTTCCACAACCTCGGCGCCCACGAACCCAATCGTCCGCCCTACCCGATCTCTGATGTCTGAGCCGCAAATGGTGCGGCTCAGACATCAGAGATTGGTGAGAGGGGCGGTGGTGAGAGGGGCGGTGTTGTCAGTCCTTGTAGGCGGCGTATTCGATCAGTCGAGCCATCACGTCGTCCCCCGCCTTGTCGACCGCGCCGGCGTCGAAGGGCGGTTGCGGGTCGTATTCGACCATCAACTGCATGGCCTTGGCCGCGACATCATCGACCAGCAGCTCCGAGAGCCGAAGCGCCATGTCGATGCCCGACGAAACGCCGGCCGCGGTGATGATCCGGTCGTCGAGGTGCTCGACGACCCGCTGATCGGTCGCCTGAGCGCCGAGCTTGTTCAGCGCGTCGTAGGCACCCCAGTGCGTGGTGGCGGTCTTGCCGTCGAGCAGACCCGCGGCCGCCAGGACCAATGATCCGGTACACACCGAGGTCGTGAACCGGCTGGTGGCATGCGCCGTGCGCACCCAATCGAGGATCGGGTGATCGTCGACGAGGGCCCGCGTCCCGATGCCGCCGGGCACCAGCACAACGTCGGGGTCGGGCAGATCGGCGAACGTGGCATCGACGCTCAGCCCGAGGAAGTCGTTCTCGGTGCGCACCTCCCCCACCCGCTCACCAACGAACGTCACCGTCGCCCCGGGCAGCCGCTGCAACACCTCATAGGGGCCGATGGCATCGAGCGCGGTGAGACGATCGAACAAGGCCACGGCGATGCGCAGCGGCGGGTACGGGGATTCGTGAGGTGATGCCACTTACCACTGGCCGCCGACGTTGGTTGCCGCGCCGCCATCCATCGGGATGACCGCACCGGTGAGGTACGCACCAGCCCGGCTCGCGAGGAACAACGTCACACCGGCTGCGTCCTCGGGTGTGCCGATCCGCCGCATCGGCACGCTGCTCTTCACGATCTCGCGGTTCTGGTCGTCATCGAGCATGTAGGCCATCATCTTCGACTCGAACGGGCCCGGTGCGATCGAGTTGATGTTGATGTGATCGTCCACGACGTGGTGGGCCAGGTGCCGAGCCATCATGTGAATGCCGGCCTTGGAGGCCGAGTACGAGTAGTTGTCGCCCCTCGGAACCCGGATGCCATCGATCGAGCCGATCATGATCACGCGGGCGGGGTCGGCGGCGGTGCCGGCCGCCCGCAGCTGAGGAAGCAGGGCCTGGGTCAGCAGGAACGGCGCCTTCACGTTGATGTTGAGCACCTTGTCGAATCCAGATGGCGGGAACTCACCGAGCGGCGCGCCCCATGCGGCACCGGCGTTGTTCACCAGGACGTCGAGCTTTGACTCGCTGCCGTTGAAGTCGGCCACGAACGCGGCCAGACCCTCGTCGGTCGACAAGTCGGCCGGGAACGACAGGCATGAGCCGCCGGCTTCAGCCGAGATCTCGGCCGCTGCGGCATCGCAGGCCTCGGC
>JABDJW010000112.1 GCA_013002375.1 Acidimicrobiales bacterium
ACCCAGACCGCCTCCTCCGAGACCGCCTCGGCTGCGGCTGCGGGTGCGGGTTCGGGGCTGGGGTGCTGGCGCCCGGCGCTGGGGTGGACGTCCCCCCGATCGCGACCTGGTATTTCGTGTGCCGCCTCGGCGAACGCGCATGTACAACCCTTCAAACTGCTTGGGTGGCCAGAGTTTAGGCGAGGATCGGAGGTATCCACCGCCGCTGGTGGCGAATCGCCGAGACCGGTCCGATGCACTCCCACCGGCATGATTCTGTTGGCGCGCCCGCGGCCGAGCCAGCCCAAGAGACCGACCAGGGGCCGATCGCCCGGGGTACGTATCCCGACCCGATCCGCGGGCCGTACGTTCGTTTCGTGAAGCGGACCTTCGACATCTTCTTCGCCACGATCGGTCTGGTCCTGCTGGCGCCGGTGATCGCGGTGGCGATGTTGTTCACCCGGTTGGTCGTGGGCCGGCCGATCCTGGCCCGGCAGTTCCGGGTCGGTCTGGCCGGTCGCCCGTTCGAGATGTTGCGGCTTCGGACCAAAGTGGCCCGTCGGTCGCTCGACCTGTCCGCCGACGCGGTCGAATCCGGCACGAGTGGGTGGCGCATCGAATACCACCGCCCGCCGGTCACCCAACGCATTCGTCGCTCCCGTCTCGATGTCCTGCCCCAGCTCTGGAACGTGATCACCGGCGACATGTCGCTGGTCGGGCCGCGTCCCATGGTCTGGCAGGATGCGGTCGAGGCCCGGGTGCTCGATCATCCCCGGCATTCCGTGCGCCCGGGGCTGACCGGGCCGGGCCAGGTCCGAGGGCGCGGCGACGAACCCCTGGTGGAACAACTCGAGGTCGAGGCGGCCTACGCCCAACAGGTGACGTTTCGGGGCGACCTCAGCATCATGGGCCGGACGATGCTCGTCATGCTGAAACCGAGCCTTCGAGCCTGAGGGAGACGAGCATCGTGGACAATCCAATCGAAGAAGTCGTCGAACGGGTTGTCGCGCTGGCCAACGGGATCCGGGCATCGGCGGTCGGGTTCACCGCGCTCGCCGTGGTCGGTTCGCTGCTGGCGACCATCGCCATGGTCCGCTGGAGCGTCACGCCGTGGATCATCGTGATCGTGGCCCTCGTGCTGGCGTTCCCTGCCGTCGTGTTGTGGCGCTTCCGCGACAACCTGCGCGACGTCGTCGACTTGCCGCAACGGATGCAAGACGCTCCGGGTATCTCCAAGGAGGCGAAGCGTTCACTGCAGCACATCCAGAGTTCGGCCAGTGAGGGGCGTCGATCGATCGTCGGTTTGGCTCGGCTCGCCCGCGACCTGCGCAACGAGGTGTCCGATCTGGAGTCGACCGACATGGGTCAAGCCGTGGCGGGTCTCAAGGCGGTTCACCCGGCGCGTTTGGCCGCCGGAGCGAGCGCGGCCGGGTTCGCGCTCGGCTCGCTGGTCTTCGGCCTGATCCTGATCGTCGCCAGCCTGTTCGTCGGGTGAACCCCGACCGTCAGTCCGGTTCGTCGCTGTCGCCGGCATCACCGATCTCGCGTAGGAAACGCTCCACCTGATCGGCGAGTTCGTCGGCGTCGATATCGGCTTCGGTGACGCTGGGCTGGGTGGTGTCGAAATCGGCGGCCAGCTGCTCGACGAAGCGCTGGGCCTCGGGGTCGTCGTCCACCGCTTGCTGGACCTCGGCCTCCCACGAATCGGCTTCCGCCGCCAGGAGTTCGTGCCCAGTGTCGATGGCGAGCAGATTGCCCAGTCGCCGCAAGAGGGCCTGGCGACCTTTTGGATTGGGTGCCCCGAGCACGTAGGGCGGCACCGCGGTGCGCAAGGCGATCACCGCTTGGTTGCGCTGATCGAGCGTTTCGTTCAGCACGCCGATGACGCCGGTCGGGCCCTGGTAGCTCGGCCCACCGACGCCCAGCCGTCGGGCCAGTTCGGGGTTGGACGTGCTGGCGGTGATCTGGAACGGGCGGTCGTGCGGCTGACGGCCCGGCGCGGCGCCCAGGGTGATGACCAACTCCGCCTGGCATCGCTGGGCGACATCGGCGATCGCCTCGGCGAACGACCGCCAGCGTAGGTGGGGTTCGATTCCGGCCAACAACACCAGGTCGCGGCTACCGGCGCCGGCGCCGTGCGGACGAACCGCTACGAAGTTGTTCTGCGGCCAGGTGAGGGTTCGCTTGCCGGCATCGTCGAAGGAGATCACCGGACGCTCTTGCGTGAAGTCGAAGAACGGTTCGGGGTCGAGATCGGCAACCGGGTGCACCGGCCAGCGCTCGGCCAGATGGTGGATCGCGCCGGTTGCGCTCTGACCGCCGTCGAAGAGCCCGGCGAACGCAACGAGCAGCACCGGGCGGTGGAGGTCGGGATATTCGTGCCAGGAAAGGTTGGTCATCAGATTCCGGTGCGTGCGAACAGGCCGCGCAGCGTACTATCGCTGGCATGGAGAAAGACAAAGACACTGCACTAGACAAGCTGATGGAAGTCCTGGAGTCGTTGGGCCAGGCGGTCGAGGAGGTCGCCGGTCGGGTCAAACAGGCCGTGATCGACCTCGATCCCGATCGGTTCGGCCCGGTTTTGGGCGCGGACGGATCGGCCAAGAAGAAGGCTGCCCCCAAGAAGGCTGCCCCCAAGAAGGCTGCCCCCAAGAAGAAGGCTGCCAAGAAGACTGCAGCCAAGAAGACAGCGGCCAAGAAGCCTGCGGCCAAGAAGACGGCCGGCCCCACCAAGGCCGAGCTCTACGACCAAGCCCAGGCGTTGGGAATCCCGGGTCGGTCGTCGATGTCGAAGGCGCAGTTGCAGGCCGCGATCAAGAAAGCCCAGAGCTAGGACATCCAGAGCTAGAACACCAGCGGCCACATGCGGCGGATGAACGTCGCGACCGCAGTTGCGGCGAGCACGACCAATCCGCCGATCAACAAGTAGCGCCCGACCCGGCGGGCAACCTTGGCCGACGATTTGCCGATCGCGCTGAGGGGATCGACCGCGGCTTCGAGGAACTCGTCGTCGAGGGTGGTGGTGGCGCCACAGGTGATGTTGCTCAGCACCTGGGCGTCGGAGCTGTAGGTCACCCGCACGCGCGCCTTGTCGCCAAGGCTGAGCGCGGGGCGATCGTCGACGTAGAACACGGTCACCGGATTCTGGATGCCGCCCGACTCGCGGGTGTCGACCCGATAGGTGATGGCGTTGGCGTTCTCGTTGATTCCGGTGATCGTGCCGATGAAGATGGCTTCGGCGTTGGTGATCACCTCGCCGAACGACCCGCACTCGATCATGGTGGTCGTCGTGGAGTCGGCCGGCTCGTCGCCGGTCTCGAGATCATCGAGTTCGCCCAGCTGGGGACTGAGATCGATCACCGGCCCGGTCTGCGTGGTCGTCGAGGGTGACCCGGTGTCGGGCGCTTCGGTGGTGGGCGGTGGATCGTCCTGGCCGCCGGCCGGCCCGGCCAACGTGATACCCGCCACCACCGCCAGAATCACCCCCGAGAGCGCCCTGCCGACGGCGCCTACGCCGCTTCGGCGGGTCAGGTTTTGCCAAGCTCCGGCCACGGCGGGCCACGATAGGCGCGAACCACCCGAGAGC
>JABDJW010000136.1 GCA_013002375.1 Acidimicrobiales bacterium
GACTCGAACCGACCGCCACTGCCGTTGGGCATCAGGTACGAGACCGTCCCGCCGGCCGGCACGACGACCGAATCGGGGCCGGTGCTGAGCGTGATGTCGACGGTGATGGCCGACGAGCCGGGGTTGAACAAGAAGATCGCAGGCTCGTTGCCGACCTCGGTGGTACCGGTGGCGGCGACGTAGCTGTCCGACACCAGGTTGTCGGGGAAGAGCTCGTACCAGCGACCCTCGAACGTGGCACCGACATCGCCGGTCATCAGGTGCACCTGCACCGGGGCGTCGGCGGTCACCGTTCCGCCGGCGGAGATCCCACCGTTGGCGAACAGGGTCTGACCTTCGTTCAGCACGGCGGTCTGATCGGGCGTGCCGTCACCGTTGGTGTCGAGCTCGACCGTCGTGCCGTCCTGGGTGGCCATGATCGACGCGCCGGTGTACTGGAAGGCGAAGTTCGACGCGATGTTCTCGCCGATCGGGAAGGTGAAGTTGGTGCCGAACTTCGTCGTGTCGAACGCCGCGACCGAGCCTGCGTGCAGCGTGCCGTAGGTCGCTTCCCACCCGGCGCGGGTGAGTGCGATGCCGCGGGTCGCAGCGATCTTGTCGCGGCCGTCGTAGGCCTCCACGGCTGCAGTGCGCGGCGTGGCCAGCGTGCCGCCGTTGTCGAGGACAATCACCGAGCCGGCGTTGAGCACGTCGACCGCGTAGCCGGGCGGGATGCCGTTGGTCGCATCGCCGTCGCCCCAAACCTGGCTCGAGCCCGCGGTCGGGTTCGCAATGTCGGACTCGAACCCGTCCTCCCAGTGGTCGTAGTAGACCAGCGCGCCATCGACCGCGACCGTGATGCTGATCGTCGTCTGGATGTTGCTGCCGATCGTCAGACCACTGCCGACGGCCATCGACTGGAGTGCGGCCGCGATCTCGTCCTCGGAGAGCGGGACGTACATCGTCACCACCGGTGCTGCATTCTGCGCGAGGGCGGGACGCGGGGCCTGGACCAATACCGCAGCCAACAAGGTCAGCGCTCCCACCAGCGCGAGAAAACGAGTGTGCAACGGACGCATCCAGTTCCATCGGCGCCTCACGCACCGTTGTAAGCGTTGCATAGCGCCGTCTCTGACCTCGACGGGGGCGCTCTGGCACACCGGGGCATGACCGAGTTACGCGTTGACCTGATCGATGCATCAGGTCTGCGGGCGCTCATCGACCTTCGGGCCCAGCGAGCGATCCTTCGGGTTCTACGCCCAGCACGGTCTCGGTCCGCCCGACAACCTCCTTCTGCGACCCGGTCCTCCCGGCCCACCGCCGGAAAGTCGCGCTCAAGATTCAGACCGCTGAAGCCGATACTCCCGTTATGGGAATACTCCGCTTTGGCCGAAGCAGCGACGAGAAGATCTCGCTGGTGGACGCCTGGGCCGAGACCGCGGATGCTCTACCCGCCGAGACGGTTTGGGCCATCGCCGCCGCGTGCGAGATCGCTCCGGACCGGACCCGTATCAAGGGCCTGCTCTATCACACCGGCGAGCGGTTCGGCTTCCTGTCGTGGGGTCGCGACTTCTCGATCGATCCGCGCCCATTCGCCGGCGCGCTGGGCCACACCTCGACCGAGACGTTGGTGGTCGAAAGCCTCGGGCAGCACATCGTGTTCTCCGATGCGATCAGCCTGCGAGCAATGCTGCCCAGCCCGCCTCATTTCTCGGCGCGCGTCGACGCCCGACGACCGTTCGCGACGATCTCGCCGCTCTTCAACCGTTAACCGGCCGACCGTACGATCGTCTGGCCGTTCTCGGCCAGATCGGCGGCCGCCTGCTCGAGTTCCGCGGTGGCGAAACCGACGTCGCGGTCGCTAGGAGCCATCGGCGAGGACCAGATCGGTATAGGCCTGATTGCCGAACTCGATCGGTTCGCCGACCGGTGGGTACACCGACACCCCGATGAAGACCATGTCGAGCGCCGGGCCATCTTCTTGTTCGACCCGCAGCGTGCCGGTGGCCTCGATGGTGTGCGTCGACGTGCTCCGCCAATCGGGGTTGCCGTTGATCTCCACGTCGGCGGCCTGCGGGCATTGGTTCAGTCCTGCGCCCTGCACATGGCGTACGACCCACGCGGCATCGGGGAGCTCGAACTCGAGGCCGTCGACGAGCAGCGCCAGGTCGTCCTGATACTCGAACTGCACCTGGTTGCGGCCGCCACCGTCCCAGACCGCGACCATCGAGCCGCACGCCTCGGCGGTTCGATCCTTGAGCGTGCGCGGCTCCGTACGGGCCCCGGATGTGCAGGCCGCCATGACCGCGGTGAGCACAACCAACGCGAGCAACGAGCCGGGCCGACCCGCCCTGGCCCGGCCTTCGCCCGCGCTCTTGCCCCCTCGCACCTCCGGCATACCCCTGCAAGGTAGTGGGTTCCCGCGGCGGTTCCCAGGCACAACCGGCGCCGGCCCGGTACCGTCACATTGCGGGGCCAACGGGTACGAGGGGGATTGGACCATGGAAAGCATTCGTCCGGATCAAGAGCCGAACCGGCCACCGGAGTCGGACGGCCCGATGATCGAGCGACGCGATGTGCTGGCCGCGGGTCTGGCGCTCGGTATCGGGGCCCAGGGTTGGCGCGGAATGAACGCCGCGCCGACGGCGGCGCGTACCGGCAACCGGCGACCGCCGCTCCCCACCAACCCGTTCACCCTCGGCGTCGCCTCGGGCGATCCGATGCCGTTCGGCGTCGTCTTGTGGACCCGCCTGGCCCTCGACCCGACCGCCGACGGGGGCGGCATGCCCGATGTCGACTACCGCGTCCGGTTCGAAGTGGCCGAGGACCCCAACATGGAACGCATCGTGCGCCGCGGCGCTCGCCGGGCCCAGCCCAAGAATGGGCACGCGGTCCACGTCGATTTCTGGGGTCTCCGGCCGAATCGGCCGTACTGGTACCGCTTCCGGGTCGGGTCGCACCTGTCACCGATCGGGCGCACTCGCACCACCCCGTGGTGGGCCGGACCCAACGCCACGCTGACCTTCGGGCATGCCAGCTGCCAGCGGTACTCCGGGGGCTTCTACGCGGCCTACGCCGACATGGCCGAGAGCGACCTCGATCTGGTCGTGCACGTCGGCGACTACATCTACGAGACCGGCGGCTCCGGCGCCCGCTCCGATCCTCTGCCCGAATCGATCACCCTCGACCAGTATCGAAACCGGTACGCCCTCTACAAGACCGACCCCGATCTCCAGGCGGCCCACGCCACCGCGCCCTGGGTGTTCACCTGGGACGACCACGAAGTCGAGAACAACTACACCGGCCTGGTGCCCGAAGTCGGAAGCAGTACGCCCGATCCCGTGGCGTTCGCGGCCCGCCGCCGAGCCGCCTACCAGGCCTATTGGGAGAACATGCCGATCCGGCGGCGTCCCGACGCCGACGGCTCGTTCCAGATCTACCGCAAGCTCAACTGGGGCAACCTCACCGATCTCTACCTGACCGATACCCGGCAGTACCGGGACGATCAGATCTGCGGCAGCGGCGATATCGGTCCGCCCTGTGACTTCTCCTTCGATCCGGACACGACGGTGTTCGGCGCGCGGCAGGAACGATGGTTGGGCGCCAGCCTCGAGCGGTCACGAGCAACCTGGACCACGGTGGCCAGCTCGATCATGGTTGCCCCTTGGATCATCGGCCCCGGCGATCCGGGGTTCTTCAACCTCGACCAGTGGGACGGCTACCCGGTGGCTCGCCAACGGCTTCTCGATGACCTGGCGGCCCACGCCGCGGGACAGACGGTGGTGCTGTCGGGCGATCTCCATGTCGCCCAAGCCGGTTCGGTCCGCGCCGACCCTCGCGACCCGGAGTCCACCTACCTGGGCGCGGAGTTCACCGCGACCTCGATCTCGACCAACCGGAGCGACGCGTTGAATGCGCTTCTACCGGTGATCGTCGCCAACAGCCCCGACCTCGACTGGGCCGACGGCACTGATCGAGGCTGGGTCAAACACACGGTGCAACGCGACGCGTGGCAGGCCGACTTCCGTCATGTCGAGGACCACCAGCAACTCAACTCGCCAGTACGCACCGTCCGATCCTGGACCCTTCCTCGGGGTGGGGAGCTCGAAGGAAACTAACCTGACCGCGATGACCAACCCCCGACCCCTCGCCCCGGGCTCGATTTCGCTTCGGCTCTACCCGCACGACGCCCCCGCCGACGAGCAGGTGCGGCTCCTCCGCGCCCAAGCCAAACTCGGGGCCGAAGCCGGTTTCGACGGCGTCATGGTGTCCGAACACCACGCCGATTTCCCCGGCTACCTGCCCAATCCGATGCAACTGGCCGGCTTCCTGCTCGACGCCATGCCCCGTGGTTGGGCCGCACCCTGCCCGCTGCTCCTGCCCATGAAGCCGTATGCGCTGATCGCCGAGGACCTGGCGTGGCTCGAGGCTGCCTACCCGGGCCGGGTCGGCGCCGGATTCGCGGCGGGCGCATTGCCGGTCGATTTCGAACTGGCCGAGGTCCCCTTCGACGAGATCATCGAGCGTTTCAAGGCCGCGCTGCCCAAGGTCGTGGCCGCGCTCCGCGGCGCCGACGCCACCGCACTCGGCGCCGATCGCGCCCTTCGCCGGCTCGCATCATCGCCGCTGCCGATGGTGGCCGCGGCGCAGAGCAAGCCGGCGGTCCGGCGAGCCGCGGGACTCGGCCTCGGCGTCCTGTACGACTCGCTCCAAGGGGCCGATGTCTCGAAGCGCCTGTCCGACGCCTACGACGAAGCGGGCGGGGTCGATGGCAAGATCCTCATCCGCCGACTCTGGATCGGTGATCCGCCCACGGAGGAGATGGCTGCGCAAATGGAGCACTACCGCAGCTACGCTCCCGATCGCGCGATCGCCAACTGGGGATCGGGCGACCAGCTCATCACCGGCGCCACTGCTGCCGAAACCCTCGAACGACTGGCCGACATGCTGCGGGCCTCGAACTGCGACACCGTGAACATCCGAATCCACGTCAAAGGGCTCACGCCGGCCCAGGTCGACGACCAGATCGGACGTTATGCCGGCCAGCTCGGCCCTCTTCGCGACGCACTGGCCACCACCGGTTCATGAGCCTCTCCGATGAAGATCTGATCGCCGCCGCGATCGCCGAGGCCAAGCTCGCCCTCGACCACGGCGACGTACCGGTCGGCGCAGTGGTCGCCGTCGACGGCCGGATCGTGAGCAGTCGCCACAACGAGCGCGAGCTGGCCAACGACCCCACCGCCCATGCCGAAGTGCTGGCGTTGCGCGATGCCGCAGCCGTGGTCGGCTCGTGGCGACTCGACCAGGCCACCCTGGCCGTTACCCTCGAACCCTGTCCCATGTGCGCCGGCGCCTTGTGGTCCGCTCGCATCCAGCGGCTGGTGTTCGGGGCCTACGACCCCAAGGCCGGCGCCTGCCAATCGTTGTACAACCTCGGGGCCGATCCCCGCCTCAACCATGAATTCGACGTGCGCGGGGGCGTCGAATCCGAACCATGTGCTGCTCTCCTCCATGACTTCTTTGGCCCCCGCCGTGACTCCACCGCCGCCGAAAACCAGCGCTAAGGCTCCTGGCCCGCTCCGCCGATACCGAAAGAGCCGAAACGACGGATTCGGTTCCTCAACCCAAGGGAGCGGGTCGCAGTGAGCGCGCGCCGAGTACTACCGAGCCTCGCCATCATCGTGGCCCTGACCGCCGCACTCATGAGCCCCGTCGCGGCCGGCGAAGCAGCGGTCGTCTCGGTACCCGAGGTGACCGAATCGGCCGACTACGCCTCCGAGCAGTACGGCGACCCGTGGGATTTCGAGCGCGCGACCGATCACCCGCTCGTGCCCGGCCTGAACTACCTCCGCACCAGCAACGAGCAGATCAGCAACGGCCGGCTCTCACTCCACGCCGAACCACAGGCCGCGGTGTATCTCTTGAAGTCGTGGGAGCCGGGTGGTGTGGCCTGGGGTCGCGACGGCGACGACTACCCGATCGACACCAGCCGGTACACCCATTTGGCCTTCCGGATGTACAACAGCACGCCCACCAACATCGGCTCCGGCGTGTTCTGGTTCGACTGTGGTTTGCTCCGCCCCGAGTGCCGCGGTGGTGCGACGTTCCTGATCAAGCCGGGCTGGAACACCTACATCGTTCCGATGGTCAACAACGGCTTCGAGAAGGAATGGACCGGCATCGTGCGGGGGCTTTCGCTCGTCGTGTCGACGATCGAAGCCGACGTGGAGGTTGACTGGATCCGGCTGTACAAGCCCAACCCGACCGAACCCACGGTCATCACCGGCGAAGCGAACTCGACGGTGTACTGGGATCTCGACACCAAAAAGGCCAACAACACGCCGAGCAACCCCAACTGGGGTGTGGTGGGCACGGCCACCGGCGGCGAACTCACCTTCCCGGCGTCGGCCTATCCACCCGATCAGTACTACTTCTACACCAGCGACAACGGCGCCTACAGCGCTCCGCTGACGATCAACGATCGCCCGCGACCGGTGGTACTCGACCCCGACAAGGCCGGCGGGGCCGACTACGCGACCACCATTCGGGGCGACGCGTGGGACTTCTCCCAGGCCTCCGACGTCGCCTCGGTGACCCACATCATCAACACCAGCACGGCGAGCGGTGTGTTCACCGGCTCCAGCGACGGCACGTCCGATGACTCCCAGGTGTGGCTGTCGATGGGCGCACCCTTCGACTCGAACCGATTTCATCGCTTCGTGGCCGACGTGTGGTTCGGCGGTCCGTTCTCCTTGGCGGCGGCTCCCGGCGGCGGCATGAACGCACGGCTGGTGTGGCAGCTCGGCCCCGGCGTGTACCGAGTGACCGACGATCTGGTCGTGCAGCCCGGCTGGAACCACATCGAGATCGATCTGGCCGAACTCACCACCGAGGACATCGAAGGCTCGCACCCCGACACCTGGAACAACCAGACGATCCAGGCCTTCCGATTCGATCCGACCGAGGACCCCGGTGTCCGTCAGTTCAAGCTCGACAACATCGCCCTCAACGAGGACGATCGAGGCAACGGCGCGTTCGCGATTCGCTTCCGCGACGATGCGTGGTCCGCCGGCACGACGGCCCGGATCTACGCCGACGCCGACAACACCGGCTACGACGGCCAGCTGATCGGCACGATGGCGGTCGCCGACGGGGTCAACACCTACCACTGGAAACCGACGGTCACCGGCACTCGCTGGGTGTACACCGAGATGACCGACACCAGCGGCGCGACGTCGCAGGCCTACTCGACCGGCCCGGTGCAGGTCATCGCAGCCGCCGGCCCCAAGGGCGTTCCGAACGGCGCACTTTCCGCCACCGTCGATCGCTATTTCGACCCCTCGATGGCCCAGCTCCTCGACCCGAACCGCACGATCAACACCCCGACGTGGCTCATGCAGGGTTGGGCGCTCGATCCCGATACCACCGCCTCGATCGATGTGTCCTTCCAGGTCGATGGCGTGCACAAGACCGAGGTGACCGCGGCGATGCCGCGCGGCGACATTGCCGCCAGCTTCGGCCTGGGCCCGAATCACGGGTTCCGGGCGATCGTGCCGGCCCCGCGCGGCGCCACGATCTGCGCCTACGCCCACAACCACGTCGCCGGCCAGCCGCCCAAGGCGATCGGCTGCGTGACCGCTGACGACTGATCGTCGAGAAAACGGATCGTCGAGAAAATCGGGCCGCCCGGCTGGACCTGACACCGATGTTCAGGCAGAGTGGACACCAGAAGCACTGGTTCTGCGGGAACCAATGAGAACGCTCCGAGGCTTTGCGGGAAGCCTCGGAGCTTCTTCTTTTTCAGTGCAGGCCGTCGCTGCCCAGTAGTGTCGCGCTCCGAAGTAGTGTCTCCGCGGTGGCTTCGATCCGCCCCGCCGTCCGAGCCGACATCACGACGATGCAAGCGATCGAGCTCGACGCTGGCCGCCGGTTCGCCGACATCGGCATGCCCGAAACCGCCGCGGCTCCGCCACCCACCGCGGCGGAGCTGATCGAACCGATCGAGTCCGGCCGGGCCTGGGTCGCCGAGGATTCGGACGGAACGGTGGTCGGTTTCGCCGTGGCGGCCATCGTCGACCGACAGGCCCACCTGTCCCAAGTCAGCGTGCCGGTGGCGGGCGGCGGCCGCGGCGTGGGACGAGCACTCGTCGATGCCGTCGTGGAGTGGGGCCACTCTGCGGGCTGCGAGTGGCTGACCCTCACCACGTTCCGTGACGTGGCGTTCAACGGGCCGTGGTACACCCGACTGGGTTTCGCGGCCCTACCCGACGACGAGCAAGGGCCCCAACTTCAGGCCATTCGCGCCACCGAGATCGATGCCGGCCTCGATGCCGAGGCGCCGCGGTTCGCGATGCGCCGGGCGATCAACCCGGCACATTTCTGATGGTTCGAATGTGAAGGACAGCGCGCCACCCCAGTAGCGTGCTGTGAATGCGTTCACGAGTGGGAACAATCGCGCTGGCGACGGCGCTGCTTCTGGCCGGTTGCGGCCTCGAAGACGGCACTGATGCTCAACCAGAACCGACCGCCGTTGTGCTGGGGGCCGTCGAATTCGCCCCCACAACGACGGCGCCGACACCGAGCACCACCGCGGCCCCGCCGGTCACGGTGGCCGGGGCCAACGAGGTCGCGTTCGTCGCCGCTGTCGACGACGCCTCCTTCCCCGAGAGCGAGGTCACCGAGGCCAGCGGCGTCTACGGCTTCAGCCGTTACGTGTGGACCGAAACCGCCAGCGGCAAGATCGCGCCGCTTCTGGTGGAGGGTCCGCGCGGCGCCCAGTTCCGTTGTCAGGATCCGAGTGAGCCGTGCAGCTACGGCGAGCTCAAGGCGCTGGCCGAGTCCGACGAGCCGGTTCCGGCCTCTCTCGGCATGGCCCGCGACGAACTCGGTCAGTTGGTCAGCCAGCTCGATCAGCTCAACAGTCGGCTCGACAGCGTGACCAGCATCGAGCAGGCCTGCGCGGAAGGATTCCGGGTCGAGACGGAACAGAACGCGAACATGGGGATTCACATGAGCAACCCGGCCCTGATCGGCGACGGCTTCGATCCGGCCCAGCCCGAAATGTTGCTGTTCGCCAAAGAGGGCGGCGAACTGATCCCGCGGGCCGAGCAGGGCACCTGCACCGACGACGGACGCTGGACGGGTGACCCCGGCTATCAGGTCGTCGGAGCGGCGTATCTGCAACCGATCACCCCCGAGCACCCCGAAGGCTTCGCCGGACCGATCGACAACTGGCACATCCACTACAGCTCCTGCTCGGGCGCGTCGAGCGACTCGATCCAGGGCGACCAAGAATCATGCATCGAAGCGGGTGGCGTCTGGTTCGACCGCACACCGGTCTGGATGATGCACGCGTATGCGGCCGACGGCTTCGACAGCCAAGAAGGTGTGTTCGCCATGTACAACGGCTCGATCTGGCCGCTCGGCGAGGACCTCACGCTCAACGGTTCGCGCGCCGATGCCGATGCCAGCGCGGTGCAGATCGTCGGGTTCGATTACGGCACGATCGAGATCAACGCCCGCGAGAACATCACCTTCAGCAATGCCGACAGCCTCCCCCACACCGTCACCGCCACCGAGGGCGACTTCGACAGCGGGCTGCTCGGGCCCGGCGGAAGCTATACGACCAGCTTCGATTCGCCGGGTGAATACGCAATCTATTGCGTTCTTCACCCCCAGATGACGGCCACGGTCGTCGTCGAATGAGATCTTGCTAAATTTGAAGGATCGGACGGCCGATCTTGCGGGGGATGGATTTCTCCCGGGGTCGAACCGCCGGTTCGACCCTTTCCCGCCGCCGGCCGCGCATCGCGCTGCTGCTCATCGCGCTCGTACTCATCCCCGGTAGCGCTCTGGGCTTCGAGGTCAGGGCCAACCTCGACCGCATCGATTCCGATCGGATCGCGGCTGAGCAGATCATCGAGTTGTCGACACAACGCCTGGCGGCCATTCAGCTCGAAGCCGCCATCGCCGATGAGCGCAACTGGGCGGTCGTGGTGCTCGGCGTCGAGGACTTCAACGTCGACAACGCAGTCGTGACCGAGATTCTCGGCCTCGACATCGAGGAGACCTATGTGCAGAGTCGCGCCACGGTCGATTCGCTCCTCACCCGATACGGGCCCGAATTGACGGCCCTGGTCGAAGAAGCGCGGGGTAGCCAAGACACCGTCGAAGCCGTGGCGTCGGGCTACGGCGGGGCCGAACAATGGGCGCGCGCCGTCGGCGAAGCGGCCGCCACGCGCTTGAACCGGATCGCGGCGCGCACGCCCAACGGTGACGTCATCTCCGACCGACTCGCCTATGTCGATTCGGCGGCGGCCGTGGCCCGAGCGCTCACCGGTGAGCACACCAACTACTTCGGGTCTCGCTACTTCGTCGGCCGATCGGACCCGCAACGACAGCTCCGCGAGTTGGTCTCCGACCGACGCGACTTCATCTCGGCAACGGAGGCATTGCTGAACTCGCCGACCGACTCGCCGGCCCTCGAGGCGGAGTTGGCCGAAATGCTGGCAT
>JABDJW010000182.1 GCA_013002375.1 Acidimicrobiales bacterium
GGTTAGCAGCGGCCGCCCGGTAGTCGGCGCGGCCCAACACTGCCGGCCCGGGGGCGGCAGTGCTCGGCTAGATGGCCAGCCGGTACTGGATGATGCGGGCGAAATCCACAGCGTCGAGGCTGGCGCCACCCACCAGCGCTCCATCGATATCGGGCTGCGCCATCAAGTCGGGCGCGTTGCCGGGCTTCACCGACCCGCCGTACTGGATACGCACCGCGTCGGCGACGGTGTCGCCGTACTTGCCCCGCAGCGTTTCACGGACGTGCTTGCACATTTCCTGGGCGTCCTGGGGTGTCGCGGTAACGCCGGTGCCGATCGCCCAAATCGGTTCATAGGCGACCACGCACGTCTGCACCTGATCGGCGCTGAGTCCCTTCAGACCGGCCAACACCTGACCGGCGACCTTGGTCTCGGCATCGCCGGCTTCGCGCTCTTCCAGCGTCTCTCCACAGCACAGGATGGGGGTCATCTCGTGCTTGAGGATGGCCTTCACCTTCTTGTTGACGTCCTCGTCGGTCTCGCCGAAGATCTCGCGCCGTTCGCTGTGGCCGGTGATCACGTAGGTGACCATCAGCTTGGCCAGCATCGAGGGGGCGACTTCGCCGGTGAACGCGCCCTTCTCCTCGAAGTGGCAATGCTGGGCGCCGAGCGCGATCGGGATGCCGTCGGAATCGAGGACGGTCTGCACCGAGCGCAGGTCGGTGAACGGCGGATGCACCGTGACCTCGACCGCCTCGATGTCCTCCTTCTTCAGCTCGTAGGAGAGCTTCTGCACCAGCTGGATTGCCTCCAGGTGGTTGTGGTGCATCTTCCAGTTCCCGGAGATGATCGGCATGCGAGCCATGAGCGTGCCCTTTCGGCAGTTGACGGGCTAGGAGCTGCGCAGGGCGGCCAGCCCCGGCAGATCGCCCTTTTCGAGTAGTTCCAGACTGGCGCCGCCGCCGGTCGACACGTGATCGACGTCGCGATCGACACCAAACTGCTTTGCCGCCGCGGCGGAATCGCCACCGCCGACGACGCTGTAACCCCGTGATTCGGCCACCGCCTTGGCCACCGACGCGGTGCCGGCTTCGAAGCGGGGATCCTCGAAGACGCCCATCGGGCCGTTCCACAAGATCGTGCGGGCGTCGAGCAGAACATCGGTGAATTCGGCCGCAGTACCGGGGCCGATGTCGACACCCATCCAGCCGTCGGGCACCGATTGGCCAACCTGGCGGACCTCTCCCCCGGCATCGGGTTCGAACAGCTTGCCGCCCGGTCCCAGCGCGGTGATGTCGCTGGGTAAGTGAATGGTGGCACCAGAATCGAGCAATGCCTTGCAGGTGTCGACCATGTCCGGTTCGAACAGCGAAGCACCGACCGAGTGGCCCTGGGCGGCCAGGAAGGTGAAGCACATGCCACCGCCGATGATCAACGAATCGACCACGGCGAGCAACGATTCGATCACGGCCAGCTTGTCGCTGACCTTCGAGCCGCCCATCACGGCACAGAAGGGCCGCTTGGGGTTCTCGCGCAAGCCACCGAGGACCTCGACCTCGCGCGCCAGCAACCGACCGGCCGCCGACGGCAGATGGGCCGGAGGGCCGACGATCGAGGCGTGCTCGCGATGCGACGCGCCGAAGGCATCGTTGACGTAGGCATCGTGCCCCTCGACCAGCTGGGCGACGAACGCGGGATCGTTGCTGATCTCGCCGGGATTCCACCGCAGGTTGTCGAGCAGCGTCACCCGCGCCGCGTCGAGCCCCTTGGCGGTGAGCAGCTCGGCCAGCCGGGCCCGCACCGGCGCGACGTCGGAGGCGGGGTCGGGACGGCCCTTGGGCCGACCGAGATGGGAACACGCGGTGACGCGCGCGCCCTTGGAGAGCAGCCATTCGATGGTGGGCAACGCAGCCCGAATCCGAAGGTCGTCGGCAATGACGCCATCGCTGAGCGGCACGTTGAAGTCGGCCCGGACCAGGACGGCCTTGCCGTCGAGGTCGGGCAGATCTTCGAGAACCGGTACGCCAGAACTCACCGGCGGCTACGACGCTTGGCGGCCGCCTTCTTCTTGGCCGGACGCTTCGCCACCGTCTTCTTGGCGGCGGTCTTCTTGGCTGCAGTCTTCTTGGCCGGGCGCTTCGCCACCGTCTTCTTGGCCGCGGTCTTCTTGGCCGCGGTCTTCTTGGCCGGACGCTTCGCCGCCGCCTTCTTCGCGGTGGTCTTCCTCTTGGCGGTGGTCTTCTTGGCGGCCGGCTTGGGCGCACCCTTGGTGCCGACGATGACGGCCAGGTCGACCAAGCGGTTCGAGTACCCCCACTCGTTGTCGTACCAGCCGAAGACCTTCACCAGGTTGCCCTGCGAAATCGTGAGGCCGGAATCGAAGGTGCACGAGGCCGGCGAGCCCACGATGTCGGACGACACCAAGGGGGCTTCGCTGTAGTCGAGCACGTTGCGCAGCGGCCCCGAGCGAGCGGCCTTCTTGAACGCGGCGTTGATCTGTTCGGCCGTGGCGGCCTTCTTGAGCACGCAGGTGAAGTCGGTGATCGACCCGTCAGGGATCGGTACCCGCATGGCCCGGCCGTCGAGCTTGCCGCGCATCTTGCGCACGACGAGGCCGGTGGCCGACGCCGCCCCGGTGGTGGTCGGAACGATGTTGACCGCCGCGGCCCGAGCCCGACGGAGATCCTTGTGAGGACCGTCGACCAAGGCTTGGTCACCGGTGTAGCCGTGCACCGTGGTCATGAGGCCATTGGCGATACCGAACGCATCGTCGAGCACCTTCACCATGGGGACGAGCGAGTTCGTGGTGCAGGATGCGTTGGAGATGATGTGATGACGATTGGGGTTGTAGTCGCGATCGTTCACGCCGACGACGAACGTGGCGTCGCAGTTGCCCGACGGCGCCGAGATGATCACCTTGCGGGCACCGGCCGAGATGTGGCCCTTGGCCAGGTTCTTGTCGGTGAAGAAGCCCGTCGATTCGATGACGACGTCGACCCCGAGATCGCCCCAGGGCAGGTTCGACGGATCGCGTTCGGACAACACTCGAAGCTCATCACCATCGACGCTGATGCCGTTGCGGGTGACCTTCACGTTGGTGCCGAACGTGCCGTGCACGGAGTCGTGCTGCAGCAGGTGGGCCATTGTCTCCAACGAGCCCAGATCGTTCACCGCGACGAAGTCGATGTCGGCGCCCGAGAGCTTTGCGGCCCGGAAGAAGTTGCGGCCAATACGGCCAAAGCCGTTGATACCGACGCGTACTGCCATGGATGTTTTCTCCTACTTGTCTTTGTCTCGGTGCACGATCGTAGGGTCGTACCCGAGCTCTTTCAGCGATGATGCAACATGTTCGGTGATCGCCACCGCGCGGTGGCGACCTCCGGTACAGCCGAAGGCAATCGTGAAATACGATTTGCCCTCTCGAACGTATGCCGGCAGGAGCATCTCGAGCAGCCCTTCGGTGCGTTCGAGAAACTCGGCCGTGACGGGTTGGTCGAGCACGTACCGTTTGACCGGCTCGTCGAGCCCGGTCTGTGGTTGGAGCTCGGGCACCCAGTGGGGGTTGGGCAAAAAACGGCAGTCGATGACCATGTCGACGTCGCGGGGCAGGCCGTGCTTGAAGCCGAAGGATTCGACGGTGACCCGCATGCCCTCGTCGCCCTCGGCGCTGCCGAAGTGGCCCTGCACCCGCTCGCGCAGCTGGTGCACGTTCAGCTCGCTGGTGTCGATCACCAGGTCGGCCTCGCCCCGAACCGATTCGAGAGCGTTCCGTTCGGCGACGATGGAGTCGGTCATGACCCCCTCGGCCGGGAACGGATGGCGGCGCCGGGTGCTCTCGTAGCGCCGCACCAACGTGTCGACGCTCGCTTCCAGGAACAAGACCCGCACCGTCGCGCCGGACTCGCGCAACCACGCGATCGACCGAGCCAGTTCGTCGGCCGGATAGCCGCCGGCGCCGGACACCAACACGATGCGTTCCATCGCCGTACCGGGACCGTCGGACGCCGCGGCCAGATCGACGACGTTGGGGATGAGCGGCGGCGGCAGGTTGTCGATCACGAACCAGCCCAGGTCTTCGAGCGCGTGGGCGGCTTGGGTCCGGCCCGCGCCGGACAGCCCTGTAACCACTACGAACTCGCTCACGTCGCACCAGGGTAGGCCGCCAACCGGGGCATGCCCAGCGGAAGCCTCTTCGCAATCATGGACGACCGCGCCGACCGGTTCATGCTTTGCGGCAATGCAGCAACAACAGGCGCGGGATGCTGGCCGCGTCGAAGAACTCGCTGGCCTTGGCCAAGAAGCCCGGCGGCGGTGATGGCTCGTGCATGCGGTGCACCAACAAGCCGTTCTCGGCCAGAGCATTCACGTACCGACTGAGCGGTCGGTGCACGAAACGAATGAAGACATCCTTGGTGACTTCCTCGACCACGGCTTGCTCGACCAGGTAGGGGCCGATGCGCCAGTACTGCTCGGGGGGCTCGATGATCTGATCGTCGATCCAGCCGCTGCCCGGGGTTTGCAGCAGCGGGTGGTTCAGGAAGAACGCGAATGTGCCGCCGGGCTGCAGCACGCGGGCGACCTCGGCGATGGCGTCATCGATCTCGTCGATGTGTTCGAACACCAGGCACGCGACCACGGCATCGACGCTGGCATCGGCGAGCGGCAACGACGCTGCGCCGGCCTGGGCGTAGAGCGGTCCTCCGCCGCGCGCCGCAGCCTCGACGATCTGGTTCCGGGTCGGGTCGACGCCGAGCACCGTTGCGCCCTGGGCGGCGAGCGCTCGGGCGATCTGGCCTTCGCCGGTGCCGAGGTCGAGCACCCGCTCGGCCCCCGCCAACGCCTGGCGCGCCAGCGGCACGATCTGTTCGACGTACTCCGGATCGGCGCCGTCGGTGAAGCCCTGCTGCCACCAGCCCGCGTAGTCCTCCCACAGCTCCACCGTGGTGCGCAGGTCGCTCCGGTGCTCGTCGGTCATGGCGTCGCCTCCCGCAGGGCGGCGGCGATGGCCCGGAACGAGGCGATCGAGCCGGTCAGGCCCAGGTGCGAAGCGGTGATCTCGACGTTGGTCGCGGCGGGATCGAAGCAGGCCTGCCACTCGACGATGCCATCGGTCTTCGACCAGATCGCGGTCCAGGGCACGCTGGTGTCATAAGCCCGAAACAGCTCGGACTGGTAGGCGCGGTCGGCGTCGACATCGTCGGCGGCGCCGATGCCCAGCCGGGACGCCAGCCGCAGTGCCTCGATCGACAGGCGCAGCGCGATCTGGCGCGGCAGGTGCCTCCGGATGGGGCTGCCCAGGGTGATGAGCTGGGCCAGGCCCTCCGGTGAACGGTTCGCGACCACCCGGCACTGCTGACCGCCGCGGCTGTGGCCGATCAAGGTGACCGGCCGGCCAACGGCCTCGCTTCGTTCGGCGATCGTCTCCGCGATCCGCTGTGCGGCCCAGGTACTGGATCGCCGGTTGCGTTCCATGTCGGCCACCGTCACCGCATAACCGCCTCGTTCGAGCCAATCGGTCAGGTCAGCAACGCTGTCGGGCGTCCCGAGGTACCCGGTCACCACGACGACGGGCCGTCCTCGACCATCGAGCCCCTCGGCGTCGGCCCAGACCGTGGACCGCCGCAGATTCTTTCGTTCGACCGGCGCCCGCAGCTCGTTCCAGACCGGGCGGCCGAACGCGCCGACCAGCGGGTGGGGCATGGCCGGCGGCGCCGGCCCTCGGGTGCTGGTGGTCACCGGGGCCTCGGTGCGTGGAGGTGCTCGTACACCGTCGTCGCGACCGCTTCGGGCAGCCACGAGAGTCGGGTCAGCTCTTCGAGTTCGGCCGCTTGCACCTTGCGCACGCCGCCGAATTCCTTGATCAGGCGCTTCTTCCGGGCCGGTCCCAGGCCCGGGATGTCATCGAGCACCGACTTGGTCATGCGCTTGTCCCGCAGCTGCCGGTGGTACGTGATGGCGAACCGGTGCGATTCATCGCGCAGGCGTTGCAGGAGATACAGCGCCTCGCTCTGCCGGGGTAGCCGAATCGATTCCGAGCGGCCGGGCACGAAGACTTCTTCGAACTGTTTGGCCAACGAACAGACCGGAATCTCGTCGGAGAGATCGAGCTCGTCCAGCACCCGGCGGGCCACCGACAGCTGCCCCTTGCCGCCATCGACCACCAGGAGCTGCGGTGGGTAGGCGAACTTCCCCCGTTCTTCGACCGGCTTGGCCCGATCCTCGACGTAGTTGCGGAACCGCCGGAACAGGACTTCTTCCATCGCGGCGAAATCGTCGTTGCCGTCGACCGTCTTGATCTTGAACCGCCGGTACTCCGACTTCTTTGCCAGGCCATCCTCGACCACGACCATCGACCCGACGTAGTCGGTGCCCTGGATGTGGCTCATGTCGTAACACTCGATCCGCAGTGGCGCCTCGGGCAGCCCGAGGTACTCTTGGAGCTCGTTCAGGGCCCGGCTGCGGCTGTTGTGATCGGTGGCGCGCTTCATGCGGTGCCGGTTGAAGGATTCGGTTGCGTTGCGGGTGACGGTTTCCTGCAGCGAACGCTTCTCGCCCCGCTGGGGGACGCGGATGGCCACCTTCGAGCCCCGGGAATGACTCAACCATTCCTCGTACAGCGCCTGGGCCTCGGGCAACTCCGGCACGAACACCGTCTTCGGTTCGCCCATCGGGTTGTCGTCGAAGTACAGCCGTTCGAGCACCTTGGCCACCAGCTCGCCGCCGACCAGTTCCTCCACCTTGTCGATGAGGAATCCGCGCCGACCGACGACCCGGCCCTTGCGCACGAAGAACACCTGCACTGCGGCCTCGAGTTCATCGTCGGCCAGTCCGATCACATCGAAGTCCTCATTGCGGGTACCGACCATTTGCTGCTTCTCGATGGCCTTGCGCACTGCGGTGAGCCGGTCGCGCATGCGGGCGGCCAACTCGAACTCGAGCGTCGCGGCCGCTTCTTCCATCTGCGCTTCGAGATCGGCGATCACATCGTCGGTGTCGCCCTCCAGGAAGGAGAGCAGCTTGTCGACCAGGTCGCGGTATTCGTCGGGCTCGATCTCGCCGACGCACGGCCCCGCACACTTCTCGATGTGGAACAGCAGGCACGGCTTGCCCAGCTTGGCGTGATTGTTGAACTTGTTGTCGCTGCAGGTGCGGATCGGAAAGGTGCGCAGCAACAGGTCGAGCGTCTCGCGGATGGCGTAGGCATGGCCGTAGGGGCCGAAGTAACGGTTTCCCTTCTTGCGTTTGCCCCGGATCACCATCGCCCGCGGCCACTCGTCGATCAGGGTGACCGCCAGGAACGGATAGGACTTGTCGTCCATGTAGCGGATGTTGAACCGCGGCTTGTGCCGTTGAATGAGGCTGTATTCGAGCAGGAGGGCGTCGACCTCGTTGTCGACCTGAATCCACTCGACGGTCTCGGCGGCCGCCACCATGGCCGCGGTCCGGGCCGGCAGGTGCTTCTGGAAGTAGTTGCTCAGGCGCGAGCGAAGGCTCTTGGCCTTGCCGACGTAGATGACCCGGCCCTCGGCATCTTTGAATTGATACGAACCGGGCGTGTCGGGAATCGTGCCGCCCGGCGGTCGCTGCACCATTCGGCCAAGCTACCGGCTCAAGAACCAAGGAATTGCGCCGATTGCACGAATGAACGTCTCGACAACGAAAGCGCGCCCATGGACAGCTCTCCCAAACTCGATCTCTCCGGAAAGACGATCTTGCTGACCGGTGGTACCGGGTCGTTCGGCCATGCCTTCACCCAACGCATCATCGACGAGTTTCCCACTGCCACGCTGCGCATCTTTTCTCGGGACGAGCTGAAGCAGTCCGAGATGGCCACTCGTTTCAACAGCCCCCAACTTCGGTTCTTCATCGGCGACATCCGCAACAAGCAGCGCTTGCTGCGCGCTACCCAGGGCGCGGACATCGTGATCCACGCGGCGGCGATGAAGCAGGTTCCGGCCTGCGAGTACAACCCCTTCGAGGCGGTCCAGACCAACATCTTGGGCAGCCAACACGTCGTCGATGCCGCGATCGACGCCGGCGTCGAACGGGTCGTGGCCTTGTCGACCGACAAAGCCGTCAACCCGGTGAATCTCTACGGCGCGACCAAGCTCTGCGAAGAGAAGATCGTGGTGCAAGGCAATGCCTACGCATCGGGCTCCGACACCAAGCTCAGCTGCGTCCGCTACGGCAATGTCGTCGGCTCGCGAGGCTCGGTGGTTCCGGTGTTCAAACGCATCAAGGAACAAGGCGGCGCCCTGACGGTGACCGATGACCGCATGACTCGCTTCTGGCTCACCCTCGATTCGGCCGTCGATCTGGTGTTCTACGCCCTCGACAACATGCGCGGCGGCGAAGTGTTCGTCCCTCGAATCCCGTCGATGAAGGTGCTCGACCTGGCCAAGGCCATCGCGCCTGAGCTACCGATCGAGATCATCGGCATCCGCCCCGGCGAGAAGCTGCACGAAGTCATGATCACCGCCGACGAAGCCCGCCACACCCTTCGGGTCGGCGACGTGTTCGTCGTTCTACCGGAGTCGGCCATGTGGACGAAGGGCGTCGACTGGCAAGGTGAAGGCCTCCCCGACGGCTTCGAGTACAGCAGCGGCGCGAACGACGAGTGGTTGACCACCGACCAATTGGTGGAGATGCTCGGATGATCCCGTACGGCCGCCAGTCGATATCGGCTGATGACATCGAGGCCGTCGTCAAGGTTCTGCAGGGCGACTGGCTGACCCAGGGTCCCGCGATCGATCGATTCGAAGAGCTGATCGCGGCCAAGACCGAAGCGCGCTACTGCGTGGCCTTCGCCAACGGCACTGCCGCTTTGCACGCCGCCGCGGCGGCCGCCGGGCTCGGCCCAGGCGACACCGTGGCCACCACGCCGTTGACTTTTGCGGCCAGCGGTGCATGCGCCCGGTACGTGGGCGCCGACCTCACCCTGATCGACATCGACCCGGACACACTCTGCATCGACCTCGAGAAGATGCCGCCGGGCCTCGACGCCATCGTGCCCATGCACTACGGCGGACTGCCCGTCGACCTCGAAGCGATGCCCTACCGACCTCGGGTGGTCATCGAAGACGCGGCCCACGCGATCGGTGCTCGCACTGCCGATGGCCCGGTGGGCAACTGCGCGCACAGCGACATGACGATCTTCTCCTTTCACCCCGTGAAGACCATCACCAGCGCCGAGGGTGGCGCCGTCACCACCAACGACACCGACCTGGCCGATGCCATGCGGACCTTTCGGCACCACGGGGTGCAGCGCCGACCCGAAGAAGGCGCGTGGTACTACGAGATCCCCGAGGTCGGCTACAACTACCGAATCACCGACATGCAGGCCGCGCTGGGCGAGTCGCAGCTGCACCGACTGGACCAGTTCATCGCCCGCCGCAACGAAATCGCGGCCCGCTATCGCGCCGAGCTGGCCGATCTGCCCCTCACGCTGCCCCGTGAGCCCGACTCCCCCGTCGTGCACGGCCGCCACCTCTTTCCGATCCAGGTCGACGAGCGCCGTCGCGTGCACGAAGAGCTCAAGGCGCTGGGCGTTGGCACTCAGGTGCACTATGTGCCGCTGTACCGCCATCGGGCCTACGTCGGCGCGGCCGTCACCCCCGAGCAGTTTCCCCATTGCGAAGCCGCCTACCAGCGGCTGCTGTCGCTGCCGATGTTCCCCGATCTGACCGAGGCCGAGCAAGGCCGGGTCGTGGCCGCCCTCGAGACGGTGCTGCGATGAAACTGTCTCCCGGCCGCATTCGGTTTGGCAAGCGCGAAGTCGGCGACGGCGCACCGTGCTACGTGATCGCGGAAGCCGGCGCCAACCACAACCGCGACCTCGACATGGCGAAGGCCCTGATCGATGCCGCCGCCGCAGCCAAGGCCGATGCGGTGAAGTTTCAGACGTACAGCGGTGCGACCCTCTACAGCACCAAGGCGCCCGACTTCGAGTATCTCGCCGACCTCACCGACAAGAAGCCTCACGAACTACTCGAGGACATCTCGCTCCCGCGAGAGTGGCAGCCGGAGCTGGCCGAGTACTGCGGAGACCGCATCGACTTCCTGTCTTCACCGTTCGACCGCCAAGCGGTCGACGAACTCGATGCACTGGACGTTCCCGCGTTCAAGATCGCCAGCTTCGAATTGGTCGATCTTCCGTTCATCGAATACACCGCGAGCAAGGGTCGTCCCCTCATCTTGTCGACCGGCATGGCCACCATCGGTGAGATCGACGATGCCATCCAGGCGGCCCGTAACGCCGGCGCGACCGACCTCGCACTCCTGCAGTGCGCTTCGCTCTACCCATCACCGCCGTCAATCATCAACCTCCGCTCGATTCCGGCGCTCAAGGCCGCGTTCGGCGTGCCGGTCGGGCTGTCCGATCACACCCTTGGCACGCACATCTCATCGGCATCGATCGCCATCGGGGCCAACGTGATCGAGAAGCACTTCACCCTCGACCGTTCGCTCGAAGGCCCGGACCACTCCTTTGCCATCGAACCGGCTGAACTCCGGAACCTGGTCGATCATGTGCGCGATGTCGAGGCTGCGCTCGGCGATGGCGTCAAGCGAGGCCCATCACCCGAAGAAGACGAGGAGATGTACGCCAAGGCCCGCCGGTCGATCGTGGCCGCGACGGAGATTCCGGCCGGTTCGGTCATTCGCCGCGACCAGTTGACGGTGAAACGGCCGGGTCACGGCATTGCACCGAAGTTCATCGAGGCCCTCGTCGGGCGCACCGCCACCAGCGACATCGAATACGACGACATCATCACCTGGGACATGCTGTGAGCCCGGTGGCGACCCAGCCCGGTTCCGTCGCCGCCGTCATTCAAGCCCGAATGGGCTCCACCCGGCTGCCCGGGAAGGTCCTTCGTCCGCTTCACGGCCGGCCGGTTCTCGACTGGGTCATTCGAGCGGCCCGCCAGGCCGAGGGCGTCGAGCACGTCATCGTGGCCACGACCACCGAGGCCGACGACGATGTGGTCGCCGCCCACGCCGCTTCCGCAGGCGTATCGGTCGTGCGCGGCTCGGTCGACGACGTCCTCAGCCGATTTCTCCTGGCCGCCGACGTGCCGGACGCCGATGGGCGCGTGCCTGACGGCATAGTACGACTCACCGCCGATTGCCCCTTGCTCGACCCGGCCCTGATCGCCACCGTGGCCGCCGCCTGGCGAGCGAGCGGTGTCGACTACGCCAGCACGATCACCCCCCGATGCCTCCCCCGGGGCCTCGACGTGGAGCTGATCAGCCGGCGATCGCTGTTCGAGATCGATCAAGTGGCCCAAGGCGTCGACCGGACCCACGTAACGAGCTTCGTGTATCGAAACCCGTCGCGGTTTTCGATCCTGGGGGTGACCGTTCACCCGGCCGCCGATGACCTTCGGGTCACGCTCGACACCGTCGAGGACGCCCGGCTTCTCGACGCCCTCACCGAGCGCCTCGGCGATCGCCCACCGGCCTGGACCGACGTCGTCGCCGTCCTGCGGGGCGACGCCGGCATGCGTTCGCTCAACGCGAACGTCCGGCAGAAGGCCCTGGCCGAGGGCTAGCTCCAGACGAGCTGAGCGACTCCGTCGGCGGTCGCCTCGGGCTCGGGCTCCCCGAGCTGTTCGGGCCCTGCCGCCGATCCTCGGTAGCCGAGCAATCGATAGC
>JABDJW010000187.1 GCA_013002375.1 Acidimicrobiales bacterium
GTCGCGAACGGCCAATCGGTGGTGTCGGTTTCGGACGGGCCCGATGATGCCCAGGCGCTGCTCGATCTCGACGCCGAAGCCAAGGCGGCTGGTGTCACGGTGCTGGCCGGTGCCGGCTTCATGCCGGGGCTCTCGTGCGTTCTCGTGCGCCATGCGGCAGAGGTCTTCGATCATGTCGAGGAGATTCACGTGGCCAAGTCCGGCGCCGGCGGCCCGGCCTGTGCCCGGCAGTACCATGCCGCCCTCGGGCAGACCGCCCAGCGGTGGGACGGCGGCTGGCAGCGCGATCGCGGTGGGAGCGGGCGCGAGTTGATGTGGTTCCCGGATCCGGTGGCATCGCAGGACTGCTATCGGGGTGCCCTTCCCGACGCGGTTCTGCTGCGGGCCGCCTTCCCCGAAACCGACCGCATCGATGCCCGGATGGCCGCCAACCGTCGCGATCGTTTCACCATGCGGCTCCCGATGCTCCGGCCGCCGCATCGGCCCGAGGGCGGTATCGGCGCGGTGCGTATCGAAGTCTGGGGTCGGCGTGGCGCGGCCCGCGATGTCGTGGTGTTCGGGGCGGTCGATCGGCCTTCGGTGGCCGCCGGCGCAGTCGCCGCAGTGGCGGCGGTCGAGATTGCTCGAGGCTCAGCGGCCCGGCCTGGCGCACACAGCGTGGCGGAATTGCTCACCGACAGTGGTGCGTTCTTGGCGGAGTTGGCTCGGCGCGGGGTGCGCGCCGCGGTCTTCGAGGGTGAGCGCAGCGCCCTGGCCCGGCCCGCGGCGCTCGACGATCGGGCCCCTTGAGGCAAAATCCCAGAAGTTTCTCGGCGCCTTCCTGGGCCGTTCGAATCATTGGAATTTCTAGCTCAAGTTGACGTCGAATTCTGTCGACACATCGTGCATTGCGGCGTTTCTTCAAAAAATCGCTCAAGCTCTCGACCCTTCGCGACGAAACCTTCACCACTGGAAACGATCCGACCTACCCGAGGCCGGACCCAAACAACGCAGGTGAAGCATTCCAATGGGCGAAAGCACCACAACCGCAGCAGAACAACAGCAACTCAACGAGATGATCGAAGAGCATCTCCCACTGGTGAAGCACATCGTGTTTCAGGTCGCTGTTCACTTCCCCCGGCACGTCGACCGCGAGGACCTGGCCCGGGCCGGCGCCCTCGGCTTGGTCGAGGCAGCTCGTCGCTATGACGAGAGCCGCGGCGTTCCGTTCGATCGCTTCGCCGCTCGCCGCATCCGCGGTGCGATCCTCGATGCGGTGCGCGCCGCTGACTGGGCGCCCCGCTCGGTGCGCAACCTCGGTCGCAAGCTCGAGTCGACCGAACAGCGTCTCGCTACCCAGCTCGGCCGCCTGCCCAACACCGAAGAGATGTCCGAAGCGCTCGGCATGGACACCAACGAACTCAACCGCTTGAAGAGCCGTATGTTCCGCTCGGTCGTCCTGGCCCTCGAACACGAGGTCAACGACGAGCAAGATGAAGACCTGACCCTGGTCGACGTTCTGATCGACCACAGTTCCCCGGAACCGCTCGAAGAGCTGCAGAACCGCGAGCTCAACGGGTTCTTGCGTGACGCCATCTCGTTGCTGCCCGAGCGCCAGCGTCTGGTCGTGGTCGGTTACTTCCTGGAGGGCCGCACCTCCCAAGAACTGGCCGACTTCCTCGGTGTGACCGAATCCCGTATCTCTCAGCTTCGTTCCGAAGCCCTGCTGATGCTCAAGGAAGGCATCCAGTCGCAGTTCGACAACGAAGCCCTGGAACACCCGAGCGACGTCACTGGTCGTGTCGCCCGCCGCAAGGCGCAGTACGCCCACGACATTGCGGCCAACAGCGATTTCAAGTCGCGGGTGCGCAACGTGAACCTCATCGAGTCCGACGCCCCCGAAATGCCAGTCGGTCTACCCCTGAGTTGAGCAAGTCCCCTCCAAGTTGAATGGTGCGGCCCGAAAGGGTCGCACCATTCGGCCGTTTTGGAGGTGCGGTCAGGGGAACAGTACGCGCAGCAGGTCGTCGTGGACCAGGCCGTTGCTGCCCAGACCGCTGCCGGCTGACGCCGACGGCGAGCCGTCCTTGGCCGTGAAGGTGCCGCCGGCCTCGCGCACGATCACCGAGGGCGCCGACAGATCCCACACGCTGGCGACAGGATCGACCATGGCTTCGGCGCGGCCGGTCGCCACCATGAGGTAGCCGTAGGCATCGCCCCAGGTGCGGAGCTTGATCTCGGCGTCGTTCACCCGCTCGGTCGCGCCGACCGGCCATACGCCGAAGCCGCTGGTCATCAACCAGGCCCGGCGCAGTTCGCCATGGGAGCTCACGCGGGCGGGACCTTCCGGGGTGTGGGCCCCACCGCCTTTCGCGGCCCACACCATTTCGTTCGTCGCCGGCGAGTTGATCACGCCGATGACGGCCTCGTCGTCGACGACCAGAGCCACGAGGTTGGCGTAGAGCGGCACGCCGTGGGTGAACGATTTGGTGCCATCGATGGGGTCGAGCACCCAGGTGCGTCCGCTGGTGCCTTCCACCGTGTCGTGCTCTTCGCCGATGATGCCGTCGGAGGGGAATCGGGCGGCGATCTCGGCCCGCATGAGCGCTTCGGCCCCCCGGTCGGCCTGGGTGACCGGCGTGCCGTCGCTCTTGTGTTCGATCGCGAGGTCGGTGCGAAAGAAGCGTTGGGTGAACTCGCCTGCGGCCCGAGCCACCTCGATCGCGAAGTCGAGTTCGGTCCGGAGTTCGTCCGAGTGGGTCGACGGTTCGGTGGTCATGAGGCGCTCACTGTCGAGGAAGGTCGGTCGCGGTGCGCAGCATGGCATCGGCCCCTTCGGGTGGGTTGATCCAGGTCAGTTCGTGTCCGGCTTGTCGCAGTCGAGCCGCTTGGCCGGCGATGACATCGACGGTTGCCGCGTCGAGGGCCGGAGTATCGCCGAGATCGAGCTGGATCGAACGGTCCGGGTGGTCGTCGATGAGCTGGCCGAGCTGGCGCTCGAACCGGCCCTGTGAGCCGATCCACAACAGCCCTTCGGGGCGGGCTGTGGTGACGTCGGGGCGATCCGGGTCCGGCTGCGTTGGTACTCGTAGCGTCAGCACGAAATGATGCACGACGGTGAGCACGACGCCGAGCGCGATGGCCCATTCGACCCGAGGCGTGCTGATCAGGGTGGCCAGGAAGGTGACCCAGGCCAGCGCCGCCTGTGACCAGGAGCGCTGCCACAACTTCACCAGGCGGATCGGCCGGACCAAGCCGAGCACGGCGCCGACCACGATGGCCCCCAGGATTGCCTTGGGCAGCTCCTCCAGTACCCGGGCGAAGGGAAGGAAAGCCAGTACGACGGCGCCGGTGATACCGCCACTCCAGCGGGTTTGGGCTCCGGCGAACTTGTTGACCGAGCTCCGGCTGAACGACCCGCCGACCGGGAAGGCCCCCGATGCTCCGGACACGACGTTGGCCAAGCCCGAGCTGAACAGCTCGCGGCTGGCGTTCCAGTGCGATCGTTCCTGGTTGGCGAAGGTGCGGGCGATCGAGGCCGGTTCGGCGAACCCGACCAACGCGATGACGATCGCGCCGATCAACAGCGAGCCGACGTCGCTCCAGGGCAGGTCGAAGGAGACCGACGGCAGGCCGGAGGGGATCTCACCATCGTCGAGCACGACCGGTCCGCCGTAGTCGGTGGCCAAGGAGTACACCAAGCCGACCATGACCGCGATGAGCACACCGGGAAAGAGTCGATGGATCTTTCGGCCCCCGAGCATGAACGCCATGGTGATGACCGAGAGGACGAGGGCGGCTACTTCCCATTGGCCGGGATGGACAACGGCCCAGGCCGCCGCCCGCAGGGTGCCGTAGGAGTCGGGTGGTGTGGCGCCGAAGACCTTGGGCAACTGTGATGACAAGATGACGATCGCCGCCCCGGACATGAAGCCGATCATCACCGGTTCGCAGATGAGGTAGGCGACGTTGCCGAGTCGGAGGATGCCCAGGGCCAAGCGGAGGGCGCCGACCAGCACCGCGAGCAGGGCCCCGGCCGCGATGTAGGTGGCCGCGTCGGGTTCGGAGTTGGCGATGAAGCCGGCCGATTCGAGGGCGCCGAATGTCAGCAGGCTGGTCAGGGCCACCGGACCAGTCTGCAGATAGGGCGATGAGGCGAAGACCGCGAAGATCAAAAGCGGGAGGGCCGACGCGAACAGGCCGACATAGGCGGGCATCCCGGCCAGTCCGGCGTAGGCCAAGCTCTGGGGTATGAGCACGAGGGCCACGCTCACGCCGGCAACGACGTCGGAGGCCGTCGGGCGCGGTAGGTCGAGTGCCGCGGTGCTGGGAAGGCGCGTGGCGGGTCCGGGGGCCATCCCCCACGAGGGTAGAGCCATCGGTCCGGGTTCTGTTGAACTACGGAATGATCTGTTTGCCGCCGAGCACGACTCGGTTGCGGCGCAGCACCATCGTGGAGATCTGCCAACCGACGCCGTCGGTGTAGCGGTACTCCTCTTCGTACCAGCCCGAACCGATGAGCTCGCCGAAGCCGCCGTCGGGCCACAGCACGTGGTCGAACATGGCCCAGACCCCGGTGGCGGTGGTGGGTCCGGTCAGGGTGATCTCCGGCATGTGGCCGTGGTGGGTTGTGACGGCGGTGGCGATCATCGGCTGCAGCTTCGCTCGGAACACATCCCGGCCATCCAGCACGAAGTCGGGGCCGCCGTCGTCGGAGGTGTCGATGTGTACGTCGGGGGTGAACACCTCGACCCATTCGTCCCATCGCTTCTGGTCCATCAGCCGGAAGTAGCGAGCCTTCAGCTGCTTGATCGCTTCGATGGGGGCGAGTTCCTGCGTCTCCATGGTGTCTGCCTAGCCGCCGGACCCCGTCGGGGGAAATGGGGTCTGAACCAATGGGATCGCTACGGTCTTCGCATGGTGACGAAGTGGTGACGAAATGCTGATGGCACGGTGAGCCTCAAACTGGGCTACGGCCTCGAGTTGTATCGCGGCGCGAAGCTGGAGATGCCGGTCGAGCTCATCCGCCGGTGTGACGAGCTCGGCTATCACGTCGTATGGACCGCCGAGGCCTACGGTTCCGATGCCCTGTCGCCGCTGGCTTACCTGGCCGCGGTGACCGACCGCATCAAGCTCGGCACCGCGGTGGTGCAGATCGCGGCCCGCACCCCCGCCGCGACGGCGATGCACGCCATGACGATCGACGCACTGGCCGGCGGCAACCGCACCATCATCGGTCTTGGGGTCTCCGGTCCGCAGATCGTCGAGGGGTGGTACGGCCGGCCGTGGGGCAAGCCCAACGCCATGCTGCGCGACTATGTCGCCATCATGCGCAAGGTGCTGCGCCGCGAGGCACCGGTCGAACACGACGGCTCCCAGATCTCGCTGCCCTACACCGGCCCGGGGTCGATCGGCCAGGGCAAGCCGCTGAAGTCGATTCTGCACCCCAACCCCGGGATCGAGATCTGGCTGGCATCGGGTGCGCCCCTGAATACGGCGTTGTGCGCCGAGGTCGCCGATGGTTGGCTGCCAATGGGGTACGGACCCGATGGCGCCGAGGTGCACGGTCCGGCGCTCGAAAAGGGGTTCGCCAAGCGCGACCCTCGCGAGAAGCCTCGCGACCAGTTCGAGATCTTCACCAACATCAGCGTGGAGATCACCGACGACGTGCAGGCGGTGCTCGATCGTCAGCGCCCGCTTCGGGCGATGTACGTCGGGGGCATGGGCAGCTCGTCGCACAACTACCACCGCGACGCGATGGCCCGGGCCGGGTTCGCCGACGAAGCCGATCGCATCCAGGAGCTCTTCCTGGCCGGCCGCAAGGAAGAGGCGATCGCGGCCATGCCCGACGAGTACCTCGAACAGGGCGCCCTGTACGGCTCGGTCGATCGCATCCGCCGCCGGTTCGAGGGGGCTGTGCCCGCTGGTGCCACCGGCGTAACCATCCGGACCGCCCAGCCCGAAGCGGTCGAGCTCATGGCCGAGCTGGCCGGCACCCGCGACCAGCCCAGGCCGAACCAGACCAGGCCGAACTTGGCCGAGGAGAACCAGTGACCACACCCGACTACGAGTTCATCGCCGTCGACGGACCGGCCGAGTCCGTGCGCCGCATCACCCTGAACCGCCCCGACAAGCGCAATGCCATCAACACGCCGTTGCGTTCCGAGCTGTTCGATGCGCTGCATCGCCATGACCTCGACGACGATGTGCGATGCACGATCATCCGGGGTGCGGGTCCTTGCTTCTCGTCGGGTTACGACCTGAGCAGTGGCTCGTTGATGGAGGGCGCGCCGCACTACAGCGCGCCCGGCGACGGCCAGTGGGCTCGTCAGGCGACCGATGGGTGGTTCGGCATCTGGGATCTGGCCAAGCCGGTCATCGCCCAGATCCACGGCTACGCGATCGCGGGTGCGACCGAACTCGCCGCCGCGTGCGATCTGGTCTACATCGCCGATGACGCGACGATCGCGTACCCGGTGGTGCGGGTGATGAGCCCACCGGATTGGCAGTACCACACCCCGCTGCTCGGTCTCCGCAACGCCATGGAGATGATGCTCACCGGCAATACCTACACCGCGAACGAAGTCGTGGCATCGGGCTTCGCCAACCGGGCGTACCCCGCCGCGGATCTGGAGGCCGAGGTGCTGAAGATGGCCAAGGCGGTGGCTCGGGTGCCGTCGGATCTTCAGCAGATCAACAAGCGTTCGGTGCACCGTTCGTTCGACGTGTGGGGGGCGCGCGCCGCCATGCGTTCGGGCCAAGAACTCCAGGCCCTCGCCGGGCATCAACCCTCGGTGCAAGCGGCCAAGGCCGATCCGTTGGGTGCGATCAAGAAGGCGTTTGCCGACGACGACTGAGCGTTTGCCGACGACGACTGAGCGTTTGCCGACGACTGACCGGGGCGCGGGCCGAACCTAGAGTTGGTCGACCGCCTCGGTGGCCAGATCGAGCAGGCGAAGGACCTTGGCCATCGGGCCGGTGGCGTCGCCTGACGACATGCCGCCGCCACCGCCCGACCGGATGCGGCCGGCTGCGCCCTCGGTGACCGCGGCCATCTTCCAGTAGCAGAACGCCTGGTAGTACGGGAATTCGCCGAGGTCGTAACCCGATCGTTCGGCGTAGCGTTCGATCACCTGAGTTCGCCGCGCGAACGCGGGGTGCCGGGTCGGTGACGGCGATCCGAAATCCCAGTCCTGGTCGGGATCGCTCCAGAACGAGACCGACCATGCGAAGTCGGCGACCGGGTCACCCAGGGTGCACAACTCCCAATCGAGGACCGCGGCCATGCTGAAGTCGTCGCGTAGTACCGCATTGTCGAACCGGTAGTCGCCGTGCACGAGACCGACGTCTTGTTGGGCCGGTAGTCGCCTCAGTAGCTCGGTGTGCAGCGATTCGAGGGCGGGTAGTTCGCGAAACTTGCCGGCCTCGTACTGGCGCATCCAGCGTTTGAGCTGCCGCTCCAGATAGCCGTCGGGCCGACCGAGATCGCCGAGCCCGACCGCGGTGGGGTCGAGGTGGTGCATGGCGATTTGGGTGTTCACCAGCGCATCGGTGGCCGCGTCGCATTGGTCGGCGGTGAGATCCCGGGCATCGTCAGGGCTCCGCAGAATGCGACCAGCGACGAACTCCATGACGTAGAGCGGCGTGTCGTTGACCGCCGGATCATCGCAGTAGGCGACCGGCGTCGGTACCGGCACGCCGGCCTCGGGGTGGCTGGCCAGCGCCCGTTGCACCCGGTACTCGCGGCCCATGTCGTGGGCCGAGCTGAGCCGTCGGCCCTCCGG
>JABDJW010000385.1 GCA_013002375.1 Acidimicrobiales bacterium
CGCGAGCACGATGCGGGCTTCGACCCCGGTCAGTTCCGGCGGCAACTCGATGTGGGTCGGCACCTCGACGAAGCCCGGGTAGTTGTCGCCCGGCGCGTCGGCGTGCTCGTTGAACCAATGCACCCGAAACAGGTTGCGGGCATCGGGCGCATCCTTCTCGACGCCCCCCAGCTGATCGCGAATCGAGGCCGGGATGGTCGACGGGTCGCGGAGCTGAGCGAACGTGGGCAGCACGATGTTGTTCTCCCGAAAGCGGGTGACCGCGTTGTCGTAGAACTCCTGCCCATCGGCGGCGAAGTCGCCGAAGATGGCCAGACCGCATTCGGTGCTGGTGGGCGTGCTCGTCTCGGTCATCGGGTTCCTTCGATCACTACAGGGCTTCCAGTTTGGTGAAGAGCCGTTGGGCTGCCTCGGCGGCTTTGGCTCGGATTTCATCTGCGTCCACCCGGGTGGATCGGCCGTTCTCGAGCACTCGTTCACCGTCGATGTCGACGTGGATGGGCGACACCCCTGGGCTGTAGGCCAGGCGCCAGGGATCGATAGGGGCGTAGTTCCAAGTGACGATATCGGCGCGGGCCTCGGGCATGAGATCCCAACCCGCCTCGAGCCAGGCCCACACGTCGTCGGGCGTCGTGGTGACGTCGTGCTCGCGAGCCCGGACGAACGCGACGCGGAACTCGTCGAGCATGTCGGCGCCAATACCGTCGGTGCCCAGCCCGATCGGGTTGGCGAACCGGGTGGGGCGGGCGTAGCCGACCGCGTTGTTCATGTTCGAGCGCGGGTTGTGCACGATCGTGCCCTGCAGCCCGTGGTCGTCGGGCAGGTGGACCCCGTGCACCAGCCACCAGTCATCGGCCGTGTGGCCCCGGAGATCGGTCCAGGTGTCGGATTCCCCCTCGGCTACGTGGACGTGCACGCCGACCCCGTGGGTGCGAGCCGGCTCGGCCGCGGCCGCGATGGTGTCGGGTTCGCAGGTGAATGCCGCGTGCAGGCCGACCATGCCCCGGCCGCCGGCGGTCAGGAAGCGATCGTTCTCGGCCAGGCCGGCCGCCGCGCCCGCGGGGCCGTGCCGGTCGGTGATGCCGTAGGCACAGTTGACCCGCACGCCGACCTCGGCGCATGCGTCGGCGATGATCGACAGGGAACCCTCGATGGCGTTGGGAGACTCGTGGTGATCGACGATGGCGGTGCAACCCCGCTCGAGCGCTTCGAGGGCGCCGAGCTTGGCCGACCACTCGATCGTGTCGGCATCGAGGGCGCGGTCGAGCCGCCACCACACCAGCTCGAGGATCTCCATGAAGTTCGAAGGCGTGCGGGGCGGCGCCGGCATGCCGCGCGCCAGAGCGGAGTACAGGTGGTGGTGCGCGCAGACCAGGCCGGGGCTCTGGTTCGGGGCTACCGCGGCATCGTCGGCTATCGCCATGCGTCGGCCCGCTCGCGGTTGGCTTCGTTGACCAGCGGCAGTTCGTTGCGCCACTGCCCGTCGCGGGCTTGCATCGCAGCCGCGACCGCACCGGCGGTCGGCACCAGGCCGATCTCGCCCACGCCTTTAATGCCGTAGGGCGAGTTCGGCTCGGGCGATTCGACCAGGATCACATCGACGTCGGGCATGTCCTTGGGGCGCAGGATGTCGAGGCCCCGAAGGGTGTCGTTCACCGGTCGGCCCTCGGCATCACACGGGAACCCCTCGGTCATCGCATACCCCAGGCCCATGTGCACCGCGCCCTCGACCTGACCTTCGCACAACAGCGGATTGACCGCCTTGCCCACATCGTGCGCAGCGACGACCTTGTCGATGTCGCCGGATTCGGGATCGAGTACGACCATCTGGGCCGCGTAGCCGAAGGTGGAGTGGATGATCGGGTTCTCAATGCCCTCGTTGAGCGAGTTGGTCCAGTCGACCCGGTACTCGCCCTCGTAGTCGACGCCCACCCGACAGCCGTCGGCCATGGCCTTGCGGCAGGCATCCGCGACCGAGCCGGCGCCCATGAGCGTGCCCCGGCTGCCGGTGGTCTGCCCGGCGCCGAGCTCGCGGGTGGAGTCGACGATGACCTCGACCTGACCGGCGGCCACGCCCAACTCCTCGACCGCGACTTGCAGGGCAACGGTGTGCACGCCCTGACCCATCTCGGTCCAGCAGTGGCGCACCTCGACTCGGCCGTCGTCGCGGAAGTGCACCACGGCCTTGGCGATCTCCTTGAAGCCGTTGCCGAGGCCGGAGTTCTTCAACCCGAGGCCGAGCCCGACCGCCTGGCCGGCCGCGACGGCGTCGTCGTAGGCCGGCTTCACCGCATCGAGGCAGGCCCGCGCCCCGAGGCAGCCATCGTCCATGATCTGGCCTGGGCCCCACACCACCCCGGGCGTGATGACATTGCGGCTACGGATCTCCCAGCCCGAGATGCCGGCCAACTCGGCCAGGCGATCCATCACCCCTTCCATCGCGAACTGGGCCTGGTTCGCGCCGAACCCGCGGAAGGCGCCACACACCGAGTTGTTGGTGCGGGCGGCCACGGCTTCGACATCGATGTTGGGCACCACGTAGGGGCCCGAGGCGTGGCCGGCGGCCCGTTCGAGCACCTTCATGCCCACCGAGGCATAGGGACCGCTGTCGCCGATCATCCGAGCCCGCAGCGCAACCAGGTTGCCGTCGACGTCGCAGCCCGCTTCATATTCCATGCGGATCGGATGGCGCTTGGTGTGGACCAGGAACGATTCCTCCCGACTGAAGGTCGTCTTCACCGGGCGGTCGAGCAACCAGGCGGCCAGCGCGGTCTGGCCCTGGTTCGACATGTCCTCCTTGCCGCCGAAGGCACCACCGTTGGAGACCAGCTCGGTGATGACGACATCGATATCGACAGCCAGGATGCGGGCGATGTCGTTGCGATCGTCCCAGATCCCCTGCCCGCCGGTGTACACGTAGAGCCGGCGAGCATCACTTACCGGCGGCTGATGTCCATTCTCGGACGGGCCGCCGAGGCCACCCTCACGTCCGGGCAGCGTCCCCGTAACCGGTAGGTCTTCGCCCGGTTGGATCGGCACGGCAAGGGTCGATTCGGGTTCGATGAAGGCGTGATCGATGCGTTGGGTCTGAAACGTCTCGCGCACCACATGGGTCGCGTTGGCCAACGCGGCATCGACGTCGCCCCGGGCATAGGTGCTGGTCGACAAGACGTTGCCGTCCAGTTGCCACACCGCGTCCTCGTCCGACGCCACCGCCTCGGCGGCATTCGTGAACGGCCGGTGGACGTCGTAGGTGATCTCGACCAGCTGGGCGGCCCGCCGAGCGGTGGCCCGATCGGCCGCCACCACCATGGTCAGGACGTCGCCCAGATAGCTGGTGCGTCCGCCGACGGGAATGAATATCGGCCAGTCTTTGTGGATCAATCCGGCGCGCAGTTCACCGGGGACATCGGCCGCGGTGAGCACCGCCTCGACCCCGGGGACGGCTTCGGCCGCGCTGGTGTCGATGGCCACGATGTCGGCCCGAGCGTGATCGCTGAGCTTGAAGGCACCGTGCAGCAACCCGTCGGGAACCATGTCGTCGATGAAATCGCGGGTACCCAGGGCCAGTTCGGCGGCCTCGTACTTGATGCCGCGCGAGCCCACCCCCTTGGGCAGCACGGCCACCGGAATCTCGTTGGCGGCCAGCGCCTCGACCGCATCGAGGATCTTGGTGTAGCCGGTGCAGCGGCAGAGGTTGCCGCCCATGAGTCGGGCCGCGTTCTCGCGGGTGAGATCGCTGGTGCCGTCGCCGTTGGCCTTCTTGTCGAGCATGGCCTTGGTCCGCATGACGATGCCCGGCGTACAGAAGCCGCACTGCAGTGCGCCGAACGCGGCGAAGGCCGCGGCGTAGCGATCCCGTTCGACCGGCCCGAGCCCTTCGAGGGTGGTGACCTCGGTGCCTTCGGTCTTCTCCATGCTGGTCTGGCACGCGACCCGGGCTTTGCCATCGACCAGTACCGTGCACGCACCGCATTGCCCGCTCGGCGAGCAGCCGTCCTTGGGCGAGGTGACCCGCAGCTCGTCGCGCAGGGCGGTGAGCAGATGTTCGTGCTCGGAGGACACGGTCACCGGAGCACCGTTGAGCCCGAAGCTGGTTGGACCGGAATCGGTCATGGTTCGATCACGCCTTTTTGTGAGGTGATGCGCTGGTAGACGTCGGGCCGGCGATACCGGGCGAAGTCGAACAGCGTTTCCTTGTATTGCTTGCACCAGTCGAGGTCCGCCGTCGCGGTGATGAGCTCGTCGCCGGTGGTCACCGCCTGGGCCACGATCTGACCCGACGGCGCGATGATGCACGATTCGGCCAACGATTCGACCCCTTCCTCGGTGCCGCCCTTGGCTACGCCGACCACCCAGGTGCCGTTCTGGTATGCGCCGGCCTGCATGGTCAGGTGGTTGTGGAACCCCTGCAATTCGTTCTGGCTGGGATCGGGCGCGTAGTGGATCGGCGTGTTGTAGCCGATCAGGATGAGCTCAACGCCTTGCAGCCCCATCTCGCGGTAGGTCTCGGGCCAGCGGCGATCGTTGCAGGTGGCCAGGCCGACGATGCCGCCGAAGCAGCGCCAGACCGGGAAGCCGTCCGGGGATTCCTCGAAGTACCGCCGCTCGAGATGCTGGAAGGGACGCGACGGCTCGTCGGCCTCGTGGCCGGGGATGTGCACCTTGCGGAACTTCCCGACCACCGAGCCATCCCGTTCGACCAAGACGGTGGCGTTGTAGCGATGCTGGTCGCCGCAGGCATCGGGTTCGGTGAGCTCGGCGTAGCCCAGCGAGAAGCCGACGCCCAGCCGGGCCGCTTCGTCGAACAGGGGCTGGGTGTCCGGGCCCGGCATGGCCTTTTCGAAGTAGTGATCATGGCCGGCGACGTCCTGGGTGTACCACCGGGGGAAAAAGGTGGTGAGGGCCAGCTCGGGGAACGCGACCAGCTCGCACCCGGCGTCGGCGCCCTGGCGCAGCAGCGCGATCAGCCGCTCGACGACAACGGCCCTCGGTTCATCCTTGCCGATCGGGCCGAGTTGCGCGGCACCGATGCGCAGCTCGCGGGTCATGAGCCTCCGCCGGCCGATGCGCCGCCGGCGGTGAGCGGATTGCCCTTCTGGGTGTCGAGCAACCGCTGGATCAGGTCGACCGAGCCGTCGGGACCGCGATGCTCGGTGATGGTGCCGTTCGAATCGAGCAGGTACCCCTGGCCCTCGCGGCCGACGAAGACCTCGGCATCGGTGTAGAGCCGAGGCTTGATCATGGCCGGATCGCCGGTCTCGGGGCAGAACGTCAAGCAGTTGCCGCATTCGTTGCACAGCTCGGCGAACACGAGATACTGCTGGCGGCCTTCCATCCCGTCGAGACTCAAGATGTTGGTGAAGGCATCGTTGGGACAGACGGTGACGCAGAAGTTGCAGGCCACACAGCCGAACATCTCGAGGGTGGTGTCGACCTCGCGAGGCAGCTTCTCGTTTCCCTCGAAGTGGTACGGGCCGATCCCGGCGCCGCGGATGTCGGCCACGTGGCGGGCGGCCGACGAGGCGAACCCGGCCGCTTCGGCTTCGGCCTGACGAGCGGCCTTCCAGGTGGTGAGGTCGGTGTGCCCGGCGTCGCCCACTTCGGTCGCGAGGGCCTTCAGCATCGGGGCCAGGCGTCCGTAGCCCCCGGGCTTCAGCAGATCCGAACACACGGTGGCCGGGTTCACGCCCATCGCGATGGCCTCGGCCAGGTTGTCCTTGGTGATCCCCGCCGAGAAGCTCACCATCACATCGCCGGCTCCGCCGGGGCCATCACCGGGCCCACCTGCGCCGGGGCTCGAACCCGGAATGGCAAGGACGCCGGGTAGGGCCTGGGCCAACGTGTCGAGCAGGGTCGAGGCCAGCACGTGCAGGGGCGGCCCGGAGAGGTACATCGTGTCGTCGGGCATCCAGCCCTTGTGGTTGTCGACCACCAGGGTGTTGGTGAGCTTGATGCCGAACCGGTTGCCTCGCGCCTTGGCGTACTCGTTCAGCTCGCCGATCAGTTCGACGCCGCGATCGAACTGCAGATCGTCGGCAAAGGCTTGCTCTTTCACCGATACGTCTCGGTAGCCGAGCTCCTCGTTGACGATGCCGGCCACCGTCTCGTAGCCGAGCAGGGTGGGGTTGAGTTTCACGATGACGTCGAGATCGTGCTCGTCGATCAGGTGCTTGGTGATGGCTTCGATCTCGTCGGGCGGGCAACCATGAAACGTCGACAGGGTGAGGGTGTCAGCCAGATGGGTGGTGAACTCGAAGTCGCGGAACTCGGCGAAGGTGCCGCCGATCTCGGGCCGCAACTTCTCGACCTCGGCGGTGGCGTTGCGCATGCCGCGGATGAAGGCCGCCACTTTCTCGCCGGAGATACCGGCCAGGTCGTAGCCGACCGACATGTCGAAAACGTGCGGGCCGGGATCGGCGCCGACGAACTCGGTCAGCGGCTCCCACTGCCGCAAGATGTCGAGCAGCATCGAGGCCTTCACGTACTCGGTCAGGCTGACCGGCACGGAAAGCTCCTGGCTCCACTCGATGTTGTAGCCGATCGTCTGCATGTCGATGCAGGGTCGGCCGATGTCGAGATCGTCGAGGACCTGCACGGTCTTGAGCTCGAAGAGCCGCGACCCGCCCAGCCAGGCCAACACGATGTTCTCGGCCAGCTGACTGTGCGGCCCGGCCGCCGGGCCGATCGGCGTGGCACAACGGCGGCCGAGGAACTCGAACGAGAGGTCGATGTCGCCGGGCTGCCAGAAGCGAGCGGTGGGCAGGTCGAAGATCTTCTTGCGGCTGGACCATTCGTGTTCGATGCGGCCGAGCAGCGTGCCGAGTGCCATCGGGGTGAGTGGCGGCGGGGTGAGGGGTGGCGTCGTTGGTGAGGTGGTGTCAGACATCGAAGGTGTGCTCCTCGCTCGCGAGCTGCAGCACGACCTGCAACAACACATTGGCTCCGGCCTCGAGATCGTCGGGGGTGGTGTACTCGCCCGGATTGTGGCTGAGACCATCTTGGCTCGGCGTGAAGACCATTGCGGTCGGGCAGATCCGGGCCAGCATCTGGGCGTCGTGGCCGGCACCCGACGGCATGCGCCGCACTGAATGCCCGAGGGTGGTTGCGGTGTGTTCGACCAGGTCGACGACGCGGGAGTCGAAGGTCACCGGCTCGAAGCGGGCCAGCTCGCGGGTCTCGACCGTGCAGCCCTCGGCCTCGGCCGTTGCGCGCAGGTACTCGGCAAAGCGCTGCTCGGCTTTTTGCAGCGTGCTCTCGTCGGTGTTGCGGAGATCGACGGTGAACGTGGCGCGGGCCGGTACCACGTTGACCAGGTTGGGCTGGAACTCGACCCGGCCGACGGTTGCGACCTGCGGGGGGCCGAGATCGAGGGCAAGCTCGCGGGCGAATGCGGCCGCCGCTGCGGCGACGAACCCCGGGTCACGGCGCAGGTGCATGGGTGTGGTGCCGGCGTGGTTGCTCTGGCCGGTGACGGTGACCTCTTGCCAGCTGATGCCCTGCACCCCGGTGACCGCACCGATCGTGGTCGCTTCGACTTCGAGGACCGGGCCCTGTTCGATGTGGAGCTCGACGAAGGCGTAGGGCGCCGCCGCGGGCAAGGGGGCCGCGCCGTCGTAGCCGATGCGGGTGAGTTCATCGCCGAGCACGGCGCCGTCGATCGCCTCGATGGTGAGTGCTTCTTCGACGGTCATGCCACCGACGTAGACCAGGCTGCCCAGCATGTCGGGGGCGAAGCGCGAACCCTCCTCGTCGGTGAAGAAGGCGACGGCCAGCGGGCGGTATGGCGTGATGCCGGCCGCTTTGATGACTTCGATGATCTCGAGCCCGGCCAGCACGCCGAGGTTGCCGTCGTAGCGGCCGCCGGTGCGGACGGTGTCGATGTGGCTGCCGCACATGACCGGCGGACCATCGGTTTGTCCGGGCAGCACGCCGACGACGTTGCCGATGCCGTCGACGGTGACGGCGAGGCCGAGGTCGTGCATGGCCGCCACCACCAGATCGCGGCCGGCTTTGTCTTCGTCGGTCAGGGCCAGGCGGGCGCAGCCTTCGGTGCCATCGATGGCGCCGATCGTGGCCAGGTCGGCCAGACGCCGGAGTAGCCGGGCGCGATCGATTCGCAGATCCGTGGTGTTGGGTACTGACAAGTCCACTCCGTAACGGTAGTGCATTTGTACAATCTGTAAAGTAGCCGCCGACTACATTCGCCCCGTGAGCGAGCCGACGGAAATCGATCCATCGTTGGTCGCAGAGCTGATGGAGCCGGTCGCGGATGTTGATTGGTCACAACTCTCCCACGCCTACGGGCCGGCGACCGACGTGCCCGACTTGTTGCGACTCTGGCTGGGCAACGATCAGCGCGATCCGGCAACGGCCGAGCTGGAACATCTCAACCTGGCCAACGAGTACGGCGACACCGTCGGTCGACGGGCGGAGAACAATCTCATCGGCTCGGTGTTTCACCAGGGAAGCCTCTACTCGGCATCGGCTCCCGTCGCCACCGTGCTGTTGGCCGCGCTCGAGCGTCACCCGCTTGAAGCCGTGCGCATCAGCGCCATCCACCTGCTCGCCACCTGTCTCGCGTCGCATCACGATGGGTGGGAGGCCGACGGCTTCCACCCTGCCGTGCACGAGCGCCCCGATGTGTGGGCTGCGGCCGCGGCTGGTTGGCCATTGTTTCTCGAGCTGCTCGACCCTTCTGAGCCGCCCGAGATTCGCCTCATCACGGCCCGCGCCCTCCCCTGGCTCGACCGCCCCGAGGAGTGCACGGCAGCGATCGTCGCAGCGCTCGACAACCGCGACGCCGACGACGACGTGACTCCGCTTCTGGTGCTGGCTCTGGGCACGTTGGCTCCCGGCACAGACTTCGAAGCCGAGCCGTTGGTCCGGTCGCTTCTCACGGAGCCAGAGCCGTTGGGCCTGGCCGCCGCGATCGCGCTGGCTCGCCTGCGATGTCTCAATCCCGAGACCGATGCCGCAATCGTGGAACGGATCAGAGCGGCCTCGGACGCCGATGTCGGCCGATTCGGCAATCGAGACCGGGCGTGGTCCCATGCTCACGAGGGCGACCTGGGCGACCTGATCGCTGACGCGCTTGCGGCGGTCGGCCGACCGGACGACGGCGAGTCGGCTCTTCTACCGCTCGAGCACGGGTTGGCCCCTCGTTTCGCCGGTCAGCGGGCCCGCATCGCCCCGCTCGGAGCAGGGCGCTCCTTCGCATTGTTGCCGTTCGGCGACAAGCTGATTCATGTCGTGTCACTGGAGAGCCTCGGGGTTGTGCGCACCCTGCGCCGCCCAAAAGTGGCTGAGCTGGGATCCATCCCGACGCACGAGGTCGATTCGAGCCGCCGACAAGAGGCACCCGAGTTGCACGGAACGCCACCCGACTTGGCCGGGTTGCGCTTCTTGCGGATTCGGGCCTCGCCCGATGGCCGGTGGCTCGCTGCAGACTCAGCTGGCGTGGTCGCGGTATGGGATCTGCGCGACGCGAGCGAAACGCCGGTCGCGCTCTTGACTGGCTTTCTGCCCACCCGGGTCAACTTCGCTTGGTCGCCCGATAGTCGATGGTTGCTCACCGGCGAAGCACCCGATCTGCACCTCTGGGAGGCCGGCTACTGGGAGGGCCCCTCCGAGATCCACCGCGTGATCGGAGCATCGGATGTCGAGTGG
>JABDJW010000222.1 GCA_013002375.1 Acidimicrobiales bacterium
GTTCGACGTCGAGCACGATCAGTCGGGCGCCGGTGTCGTTGACGACACAACCCATGCGAGCCGAACGGCCACCGTCGATCTGGATGCCCTGCTCGGCCGTCGTGACCGGATCGAACACGCACGTGCCTTCGTTGAGGGCGATGCTCTGCTCGGCCAGCGCCTGGAAGTAGGTCACCTGCGCTTCGTCGCCCACCAGCGCGACGTTCAGCTGGAAGCCTTCGGTCGTGCCACAGGTGACCGAGCCGTCGGCCAGCTCCTCACAGTTCTCGGCGCCGGTGGCCTGGGCGATACCCATCGCCGATGCGACGGCCTCGCCGTCGGAGGCCATCACGGCCGATCCGGGCACGAGCTCGTCGGTCCAGGTCGCCATGGCGGCAGCGATATCGGTGCCGGGCACGACGTACTGGCCGCTCACGTTGGTGGCGGTGTCGGTCCACTGGATGGCGACGTTGTCGTCGCGGAGCAGACAGGCAACCCGACCGGTCTCGACATTGGCGATCGAGTAGGTGGTCTGGCCCGCTTCACCAGCCAGGCAATCACCGGTTCCCGGAGCCGGAAGGTCGTAGCCATCGAAGTACTCGTCGAGGTCGGCGATCACCAGGTCGAGGAAGACCCAGGACCCGGCGGCCGCCTTGAAGCACTGCACCGCACTGGAGGTCGCCTGGTTCGCTTCGTCGAGGAACCGGGCACAGGTCGGGGCGATGTCGGCCGGCAACGAGTTGATGAGGTCGAGTTCCCGAAGGTTGGGGAACGGGCGCATCTCGACCAAGTCACCCGGAACGAAGTTGGCGGTCCAGATCGAGTAGAGATCCGCGGCCGGCGAGCCGGCCAGCGCAAAGGCGGCCGATCCGCCGGTTTCGGTCCACGCCAGCGTGGCGCTTTCAGCACCGGAACAGACAACCCGTCCACTGCGGATGCCCTTGTTCACCTGCCAGTGACGATCGGCCGGTCCACCGTCGGAACAGCGGGCGGCGGCGTCGAGATCGAGGCCTTCGATCTTGGCGTCGAGGCTCGCAACCGCTTCTTCGCTCGAGCCGTGGCCGGTCACCAGCAGCGTGGCCGCCGCGGTGGCGGAGGTGCAGCTCAGGCCGGTCTCGCCGGTCACGCAGTCCCAGCCTTCGGGAACGAGCGCGGCGAGGGTCGGATCAAGGTCACCGGGGGCGACTGGCGCCGGACCGGCTTGTCCGTCGTCGTCGCCCATGTTCAAGAACACGACGGCGGCGATCACGGCGGCGGCGACGACGAGCGCACCGCCGAGCACCATGGCCAGCTTGTTGCGGGCACTGTCGTCGGACGGGCCGTCGGACTCGGACTTCTTGGTCGCGCCACCCGCCGTCTTCTTGGCCGCGGCGATTCGCTTGGCTTCGGCCAACTTGGCGGCCGCCGTGGCCTTGGCCGTCGCCGGATCGCTCTTGTCGGCTGCGTCGATCATCGCCGCGGTACTCGCGGCCGGCGTCGAGGCATCCGTGACTTCGGAGGTCTTGGCGGTGGCTTCGGCCGCCGCGGCATCGGCTTTGGCCTGCTTGGCCTCTTCCTTGGCTTGCTTCTTCGCCCTCGCCTTCGCGGCCGCCGCATCAGCTTTGGCCTGCTTGGCTTGTTCCTTGGCCTTCGCCTTGGCGGCCGCGGCATCAGCCCTGGCCTGCTTGGCCTCTTCTTTCGCATGGGCCTTGGCGGCTACGGCCTCGGCCTTGGCCATCGCCTTGGCGGTGGCCTTGGCATCGCGGCCCGCTTTGACCACGGCCTTCTTCCGTTCGCTCCCGGCTCCGAGGGCGGCTGCGAGAGCCGCAGTTTCCTCGTCGATCTCGGGAGCTTCGGCGTTCAGGTCGGTTTCGGTTTGCACGGGCGAATCGGGAGTCGGCACGGCAATCGCCTCATCAGGGTTGTCGGTCGGGCCGGCGGTCGAGCCGGCGCTTGGAGTGGCGGTTGGAGTGGCAGGCTCGGCGATGTCGTCGAACAATCCGCCGACGAGCTCCGACGGTCCTGTTGAGGTCGGCGCTTCGGCCGGCTCGTCTCCCTCGCCCGCCAACGAAGCCAGCATGGCCAGATCGCTCGTGCCGGTGGGCAACGGCGCATCAGGCACCGCGTCGTCGGTCGTCGGGCCGCCAAAGACCACGTTGGGATCCTCGTCGGTCGCCTCGGCCATTCCGGCTTGGAGGGCCTTCAGGAACGAGGTGTCGGCGTCGTTGTTACCTGCCATACGACAAGCAATCGGCCGTACCGCGGCCAAGATGAGGACTTGGCGAGCGCCGACGTGGGGCCGGGCAGGGCAGCGGGGTTCGCGTGTTGAGGCCTTAACCTTCCACCATGGCCAGCGCGAACCCGTGGCAGATCATGCATTCGATGAGTCAAGGGCCCGACGAAGCCCGTTCGGCCCAGCTCAATGCCGAGACCCGTCGCCGGGTGTGGACCTTTGCCCGCCCGTACCGCACCCAGATCTTCGGCTTTTTGGGCACGTTGGTCATCACCGCGGTGCTCGATCTGTTGCCTCCCTTACTCTTTGGGCAAATCATCGACGTCGCCATCGTCGAATCCGACCGCGGCCGGCTCAACCTGATCGCCCTGATCATGATCGTGGCCGCCATCGTCGGCGCCGCCTTGGGCTTGGTGCAGCGCTGGTGGTCGTCCCGGATCGGTGAAGGCCTCATCTACGACCTGCGGGTGGCGCTCTACGGCCATGTGCAGCGCATGCCGATCGGCTTCTTCACCAAAACGCAGACCGGCGCGCTGATCTCGCGTCTCAACAATGACGTGATTGGCGCCCAGCGGGCGTTCACCGGCACGCTCGGCTCGGTGGTCGGCAACTTCATCGGCCTCATCTCGACCCTGATCGCCCTGTTCCTGCTCGAATGGCGCCTCACCCTGTTGGCGTTGGTATTGCTGCCGGCCTTCATCGTTCCGGCCAAGCGGGTCGGCAAGAACCTGCAGAACATCACGCGCGAGTCCATGGAACTCAACGCCTCCATGAACACCACCATGACCGAACGCTTCGGTGTGGCCGGCGCGCTGTTGGTGAAGCTGTTCGGCAACCCGCAGTCCGAGGTCGACGAATTCGCCGGCCGGGCCGCTCGGGTACGCGACATCGGGGTGCGCTCGGCCATGTACAGCCGGGCCTTCATGACCGCCCTCACCCTGGTCGGCGCGGTGGGCACGATCGCCATCTACTGGTTGGGCGGCCACCTGGTCATCTCCGGATCCATCTCGGTCGGCGAGCTCACCGCGATGTCGTTGCTGGTCGCCCGGATCTACGCTCCCCTGACCAGCCTCACCAATGCCCGCATCGACATCATGACCGCCATGGTCTCGTTCGAGCGGGTCTTCGAAACCCTCGACACGCCGAACCCGATCGTCGATGCCCCCGACGCCGCAGAGATCGGCGCCGTCGAGGGTGCGGTCACCTTCGACGCCGTCAACTTCTCCTACCCGGCCGACGATGGCGACGACACCCCCGATGCCGAACGGCGGGTGTTGCACGACATCGACCTTCGCATCGAACCGGGACAATTCGTCGCGCTGGTCGGGCCCAGCGGCGCGGGCAAGTCGACCATCACCTCGCTCGTCCCCCGCCTGTTCGATGTCGACGAAGGCCGAGTATTGATCGACGGCCACGATGTTCGTTCGGTCACCCAACAAAGCCTGCGCACCGCCATCGGCGTGGTGTCGCAGGATCCCCACCTCTTTCACGACACCGTGGCCAACAACCTTCGCTATGCCCGACCCGGCGCCACGGACGACCAACTCGTCGAGGCCGCCACTGCGGCGCAGATCCACGCCGTCATCACCGCCTTGCCCAGCGGCTACGACACGATCGTCGGCGAACGCGGCTACCGGCTCTCCGGCGGCGAGAAGCAGCGGCTGGCCATCGCTCGCATGCTGTTGAAAGATCCCGCGATCGTCATCCTGGACGAAGCCACCAGCCACCTCGACACCGAGAACGAAGCGCTGGTGCAGGCCGCCCTCACGACCGCCATGGCCGACCGTACCGCGCTGGTCATCGCCCACCGCCTGAGCACGATCACCAAAGCCGATCGCATCGTGGTGCTCGATCAAGGCCGGATCGTCGAGTCGGGCACCCACGACCAACTCCGGGCCGCCGGCGGCCTGTACAACGAGCTGTATGACGGCTTGCTCCGGGGCACCGACACAACGGCCTCGCCACCGCCGACGGCACCGGAGCCGACCCCGCCGGCTCAACCGGTCAGTCACCCCCACTAGTTTCGTTCGCAATGCGTGAAGCGACGTTCTCGGTGGCCGAGCTGGCCATGGAGCTCCGGCAGCAACTGGGGCAGGCGTTCCCCGACGACGTCTGGGTCACCGGCGAGGTCAGCGACTTCAGGGGCCGCTCGCGAGGGGGCCAGGTGTACTTCGACATCGTCGAACCGGCCGAACGGTCCGGGCCGCCGCCGGCCCGGCTCAACGTCGTGCTGTGGCGCGACAACCGCGACATTGTCAACAAGCTGCTGAAGCGGGCCGGCATCACCCGCATCGAAGACGGCATGAAGGTCCGCATCCGGTGCGTGGTCGACTTCTACCCGCCCCAGGGCCGGCTCCAGCTGCGCATGACCAGCATCGATCCCACCTACACGGTGGGCCAGCAAGAGCTCGAGCGCCAGCAGCTCCTGGCCAAGCTCGCGGCCGAGGGCGTGTTCGAACTCCAGAAGGGTTTGTCGATCGCGGCGGCGCCGCGCCACATCGGCCTGGTCACCAGCGAAGGCAGTGCGGCCTACCACGACTTCATGAACGAACTCGCGGCCAGCGGCTACGGCTGGTCGGTCACCCTGATCGACACTGCCGTCCAAGGCCCGCACGCACCGGCCGGTATCGCCGGCGCCTTGCTCACCCTCGAACGCCACCATGTCGATGTCATCGCCCTGGTTCGAGGGGGTGGCAGCCGCGGCGATCTCGGCGCGTTCGACACCGAAGTCGTGGCCCGGGCCATCGCGCAACTCCGCACGCCGGTCGTCACCGGCATCGGGCACGAGATCGACCGAAGCATCGCCGACGAAGCGGCCCATACCGCCCGCAAGACCCCGACCGCGTGCGCCGCCGACCTCATCGAACGGGCCGGTTCCTACCACCAACAGATCGAAACCCATTGGGTCGCCATCCTCGATCACGCCGACGCCGCGCTCACCGCGGCTCATACCGGCCAGGCCCAGCGGGCCGAGCGGGCCAACCGGGGCGTGCGGGCCACGTTGGCCATGCACGAAGCGTCGATCGCCACCGCCGCCTCGCGTGCCGGCCGAGCAGCCCTCATGGTCACCGACCACGCGGCCGACCGGCTCGATCGCGACGCCGATTTCGTCGGCACCAGGGCCGAGCGTCTGCTGTACCAGGCCGACCAACTGCTCGAGACCGCAGCCATCCGGCACCGGGCCCTCGATCCGGCTCGCACGCTGGCACGCGGTTGGAGTATCACCACTACAGCCGATGGCGAAATCGTCCGATCGACGCAACAGGTCCAGACGGGGCAAGAAGTAATCACCCAGGTTGCCGACGGCCGGCTCACCACGCGCATCGAATCGGTGCGATCATCTACCGACGGAGGAACGAATGGCTGACGAAGCCGCAGAGGCAACGAACGACGAATCCCTGGGCTACACCGACGCCCTGGGCGAACTCGACGCCATCCTGACCGACCTCGAGGATGACGACATCGACATCGATGTCCTGGCCACCAAGGTGCAGCGGGCCGCCGCGCTGATCCGCATCTGCCGAGGCCGGATCGACGCGGCCAAGGTGGAGGTCCAGAAGATCGTGACCGAACTCGACGAACCGGTCGAGACATGACCACCGCGCCGGCTGCGCTCACAACGGTGGCCGGCCCGGTCGAACATCGCCTCGACGCGGCGCTCGCCGCCGAATCGGCCCGGTGGACGGCGATCGACCCCAACCTCCAGCCATTCCTCGACACACTGCACGATCTCGTTCTGGGCGGCGGCAAGCGATTGCGACCCGCATTCTGCTACTGGGGCCATCAGGCGGCCGGCGGCCCGGCCGACGATCCTCGCGTCGTCGATGCCGGCGCCGCCCTCGAACTCCTGCACGCCTTCGCGCTGGCCCACGACGATGTCATGGACGGCTCCACCACGCGGCGCAGTTCGGCCACCATCCATGAGCGGTGGGCCAAACGGCACGCCGACGCCGGGTGGCGGGGCGAATCTCGCCGCTTCGGTGAGGGTGTCGCGATCTTGGTCGGCGATCTGGCCCATGTCATCGCCGATCACCTCATCGTCCTGGCCGCACCGGGAGCCGCCGAGCTGTGGCGCGACCTGCGCAGCGAGGTCAACCTCGGCCAGCTGCTCGATGTCTTGTCGACCGCGCGCAGCAGCACCGATCGCGACCTCGCGACCCGTATCGCCCGCTACAAGTCCGGCCTCTACACCGTCGAACGGCCGCTGGCCCTCGGGGCCCACATCGCCGGCGAAGACGCCCTGGGCCAACGGCTGGCCACCTACGGCCAACCGGTCGGCGAAGCGTTCCAACTGCGCGACGACATCCTGGGCGCGTTCGGCGACAGCGAGGTTGTGGGTAAGCCGGTCGGCGATGATCTCCGCGAAGGCAAGCCAACCCTGCTGTTGGCCATCGCTTCCGAACGGGCCACCGCGACGCAGGCCGCAGTGCTCTCCACCATCGGCACCACACTGTCGGCCACCGACATCGCGCTCGTCCAACAAGTACTGATCGACACGGGCGCGCTCGATGCCGTCGAGGCGGGCATCGAGCAGCGGACCCACGCCGGATTGGCCGCGCTGGACGAACTCGACCTGCCCGCCGAGGCCGACACCGCGCTGCGCGAGCTGGCTGTCTTCGTGTCGTCTCGCCGCCACTAGCTCGAACAGCAGACGCAGCGAGCACCGTTAGCCTTGACCGGGTGACCACCGCCCAATCCGAGGCATCGCGCCGCCGCACGTTCGCCATCATCAGTCACCCCGACGCGGGCAAGACCACTCTGACCGAGAAGTTCCTGCTCTACGGCGGCGCGTTGACCAAAGAGGCCGGTTCGGTCAAGGCCCGGTCCGGTGGCCGCTCGGCGACCTCTGACTGGATGGCGCTCGAGCAACAGCGAGGCATCTCGATCACCTCGACGGTGCTGCAGTTCCCCTACCGCGATTGCGTGATCAACCTGCTCGACACACCAGGCCACCGCGACTTCTCCGAAGACACGTATCGAGTCCTGGCCGCCGCCGACGCAGCCGTGATGG
>JABDJW010000249.1 GCA_013002375.1 Acidimicrobiales bacterium
GATTCGGCCGGTCGAGTTCAGGAGGCGGAGGAGGCTCGGGAAGTGATGGCGGCCACATGTCGTCGACGTGGCGGTCCGGCGACTCGGTTCTGTTCAGCCGAGCATCCTGGAACAACGAAGCGCCGCTGTTCTTGGGCTGCAACGTCCTCGTCTTCGAAGAGCAGGAGGAGGCGCAGAACGGCTATCGGGATCTCTGCGGAGCCGCAGTCGCCGACTGGCAAGCGGTCATCGCCAACGCGCCCGACCCGGCGCCGCTCGAGCAGGTGATCACCCCTGCCGCCGAGACACTCCTCGCCGAGGCGGTGGCCGCACGGGGCGAGGGCGAACCGGTCGCGATCGACGACGACGGCGAATTCGTGGTGAACATCGCGCTGCCCCCGGACACCGAAGTCTCGATCGGCAGCTTCGACGCCGAAGTCGATCTCGCCGCCGCCCAGAGCATCTTCACCGACTTCGAACTCGACGCCGGCTGCGACGGCCTGTGTACGCCCAAGGATTGGGAGGCCGAGCTCAACCGATTCGACGGCTTGTTGGGCGGTGTCCGGGCATCGGTCGACGTCGCCTTGGATGCGCCGTTCGACAACGGTTGGGTCGTGGCCGGCTGGCAAGGGGACGACTACCGGATTCGGGTCGTGCACTGGGACGACGACGCCACCCACTTCTTCCAGTGCGCGGTCGACCTGAACGAAGCCGACGTCGATCTCGCGCCGAGCATCATCGCCCTGTGCGTGGCCGCCGAACCGGCCTGGTTCGACTGAGCCGAGCCTGGTGCGGCCGAAGTCCCGATCCCTAGGCTGCGCCCATGCTCGTCTTTGTCGACTACGAACACGCCGATGGGCACGATCGCGAGCACGGGCCGCGCGTCCTGGCGGCGCGGACGACGATCACCTACCGGCTCGAGGACCTGGCCGGCATGCCGTGCCACCTCGTTCGCTACAGCCACATCGACCAAGCGCTGCTCGACCGGCTCGATACGCAAGCGATCTTCATCAGCGGCAACTCCACCGATCCGGCCGTCTATTCCGATGCGGAGCTCGAGCCGATCCGAACGATCGTCCGCGAGACCGACCTCCCGATGTTCGGGCTCTGCGGTGGCTTCCAACTGATCGCGCAAGCTCTGGGGGCCGACCTGGTGCGACTGGAGGCGGATCCGGCACACGCGACGAATGATGCGGTCGTGGCCCACGACGGCGCCACCTACGAGTTCGGCTACCACCCGGTCGATCTCCACCCGGACCCAGAGTCGCATGCCCTTCACCAGGGGCTCGGTGAGCGACCGGTGTTCCGCCACGCCCACTCGCTGCACATCCCGCATCTGCCGTCCGGATTCGAGATCCTGGCCTCGACGGCGGTGACCCCGGTGCAGATGGCGGCCCACACCGAACGCAAGATCGCCGGCACCCAATTTCATCCGGAGTACTGGACCGACGAGCACCCGGCCGGTCGCATCCTGCTGGCCAACTTCTTGCGCTGGGCGGGCCTCCCCGGTCGTCACAACTAGCCGGCCAAACCCGCACGGGGTCAGGTCTACGTTGGACCCTGCGAGCCGGTGCGGTTCTAGGCTGGGCCGGTGAGCGCAGAGTAGCGAGCCCCAAGTGGCGAGCATCGAGGAACGGAGAACCAATGACCTGGAACGCAAACGACATCCCGGATCAATCCGGGCGCGTCGCGGTCGTCACCGGAGCAAACGGAGGGCTGGGGCTCGCATCGGCCAAGGCCCTCGCCGGCAAGGGCGCCCACGTCGTCATGGCCGCGCGCAACCAAGCCAAGGCGAGCGACGCCCACGCCGAGATCCTGGCCGCCCACCCCGACGCGTCGCTCGAAATCGTCGAGCTCGACCTCGGGTCGCTCGCCTCGGTCGAAGCAGCGGCGAACCGGATTCTGGCCGACCACGACCGCCTCGACATCCTGATGTGCAACGCCGGGGTCATGGCGCTGCCCCAGTCGACGACCGAAGACGGCTTCGACATGCAGTTCGGCATCAACGTGCTCGGCCACTGGGCCTTGGTCGGACGTCTGCTGCCGCTGATCGTCTCGACGCCCGATGCCCGCATCGTCACCCTGTCGAGCACCGCGCAGCACCTCGGCCGGGCCATCGACCCCGACGACCCGCACAAGCGCGACGGCTACGACCCGTGGCAGATGTACGGGCAGACCAAGCTGGCCATGCGTCATTTCGCGGAGGGCCTGCAGGAACAGTTCGATCGAGCCGGCGTGCCGGCCAAGGCCCTCTCGGCGCAGCCCGGGCTCACCAACTCCGACCTCCAAACCACCACCCAGACCCACGGCGGCGCGGGCCCGATTGGTTCGATCTCGGAGAAGTGGGCCAAGGCGGCAGGTATGTCGACCGATCGCGGCGCGCTCAGCCAGCTGCGGGCCGCGACCGACCCCGACGCGCCCGGCGGCGGCTTCTATGGCCCGCTGTTCGTCACCAACGGCCCACCGGTCCGCAAGCCGCTCATCCGGCCGGGTGGTGCCGGGGCCATCCAGTCGCTGTGGGAAGTCGCCGAACGCGAGACCGGCGTGGCGGTCGACGTCGCCGCCGCCCTCGCCGACTGACGCCCGGGATCTGACCTCGAGCTGCCCTACCGTGGTCCTGTGACGTTGCTGGTGCGGCTCGCCGAGACTTCTGAGGTGATTGCGGCGACGTCGAGCCGCAAGGTCAAGAGCGAGGCCCTGGCCGCCACCATCGCCGAACTCGAGCCGGCCGAGATCGAACTCGCCGTCGGTTTCCTGACCGGCGCCGCCCGTCAGGGGCGGGTCGGCATCGGCTGGGCCGCCATCCAACGGGCCGCGGAGGAAGCCGGGCCACCGCCGACGGTGCCGACCATCACCATCGCCGAGTTCGACCGGCTGATCACCGAAGTCGGCGGCACGGTCGGCGCCGGTTCGGAGCGGGCCCGGACCGACCAGCTCGCCGCTTTCCTGGATCGAGCGACCGAGGTCGAGCGTCCCTTTGTCACCGGGGTACTACTCGGCGAACTCCGGCAAGGGGCTCTGGCCGGCGTGGTCACCGACGCAGTCGCCAAGGCGGCCGGCATCAAGATCACGGTGCTGCGCCGGGCCGTCATGCTCTCGGGGGATCTCGGCCACGCATCGCAGATCGCTCTCACCGGCGGCGCAGAGGCCTTGACCGAGATCGATCTCGAGGCCGGGCGCCCGATTCTGCCCATGCTGGCGTCGACGGCCGCCGATGTGACTGCGGGCCTCGAGGCGACGGGGCCGGCGTCGGTCGAATGGAAGCTCGACGGCGCTCGGATACAGGCGCACCGGGTCGGCGATGACATCCGCCTGTTCACCCGCAACCTCAACGATGTCACCGATCGCCTACCCGGCGTGGTCGAGGCGATCGCCGGCCTCGACTGCACATCGGTGGTGCTCGACGGCGAGGTGCTGGGCATGCGCGAGGTCGATGGCGACGACACGCCCCAGGCGTTCCAGGACACGATGAGCCGGCTCGGTTCCGATGGGGAGACGAGCGACCCCGGGCGCTTCGCCATGCGCCCCTTCTTCTTCGACCTGATGTTCCTCGATGGCGCCAGCCTCATCGACACCCCGCTGGCCGAGCGGCGGACCCAACTCGAACGAGTCGTCGGCGACCTCGCCATTCCCGCCATCGCCACCGACGATCCGGTTGCCGCCCAAGCACACCTCGACGACGCGCTGGCCACGGGGCACGAAGGGGTGATGGTCAAGGCGCTCGACAGCGATTACCAGGCCGGGCGTCGCGGCAAGGCGTGGCGCAAGGTCAAGCCGGTGCACACCCTCGAGCTCGTGGTGCTGGCCGCCGAGTGGGGCCACGGCCGGCGGCAGGGCTGGCTGTCGAACCTGCACCTCGGCGCCCGCGATCCCGACACCGGCGAGTTCGTGATGGTCGGCAAGACATTCAAGGGTCTGACCGACGAGTTGCTGGCGTGGCAGACCGATGCGTTCCTCGATCGCAAGACCCACGAGTCCCAATCGGGCCACACCGTGTACGTCCGGAACGAGCTCGTGGTCGAGGTCGCGCTCGACGGCGCGCAAGCCTCCACTCGCTACGCCGGCGGCGTGGCCCTGCGGTTCGCCCGGGTGCGCGGCTACCGGCCCGATCGCGATCCCCACAACGCCGACACCGTCGACGCGGTGCGCGCCCTGCTCCCTCGGGCCATCGGCGATCGCTGAACTATCGTTCGTGGATCACGATCACCGGCCGGGAGCACCATGACCGCCAAGCTCGACAACGCCATCGCGCTCTATGTGGAAGGCATCCGCGACGGCAACGTTCGTCACGCAGTCGAGACCTACACCGGCGACCGCTACACCCAGCACTCCACCGGGGTCCGCGATGGCGTCGAGGGGTTCGTGGAATTCTTCGAGCCGTTCATCGAACGGAACCCCCAACGCGACATCCGGATCATCCGCGCCATAGAGGATGGGCCGTTCGTGTTCGTGCACGCCTACCAGAACATCAACGACGGTGAGGCCGAGTGGGTCACGACCGACTTCTTCGACACCGATGCCGAGGACAAGATCGTCGAGCACTGGGACAACGCCGAACCGATCGGCCCCGAGGCGGAGTGGGTCAACTCCGGCAAGTTCTAGAAGGCCTCGTCGGGCCCCGACAACCGGCGCAACCGGTTGGTGTACGGGCCCCACCGCCACACCAGGTCGACGCCGTCGAGAAACCGGGTGACCGCGACGACCGGGCCATTGTTGGGGCAGAGGTTCAGCCGATCGTCTTCGAATCGAGCGGCGATGGCGATCGCAGCTCCCCCAACCCCTTCGTCGCGCATCAACGATCCGTCGGCCGACAGGTCATGGATCACGCCGCCGGCGGTGATCACCACCCGACACCCGGCCTGCTCGTTGCGTTCGATGTGGCCCTTCAGGGGGCCCCGGTACACCTGCCACACGCCGCGAAGGTCGGGCGCGCCCGCGACCAATGGCTCGTCGCACCCGGCAAGCACCAAAGGTGGCCACTCCGTCCAACGGCCGGGCGGCGTGCCCACCACCGGTAGATCGGCGGCTTTGGTCGTCGTGGCATCGAGCGTCGGCGCGAGGGTCGGGATCTCGTAGTGCTCGGCGCCGACCGGCGGGCGCGGCGGGTGACGACGCACCGTGTAGGGCGCACCGAGCATGGCTCCGAACGACTTCACCACCTGGCCTGCCTGCACCCACATCCCCTTTTGCGCTGCGTCTAGGGCTCGAACCGGCACCACATTAGGCAACGAACGGGGACTTGTCCGGTGCGGTCGGCCCGACGACGTCGAGCTAGCGCCAGACGGGACGGATCAACCCGACAACGCTGGTTGGCGTCACCGTGATCACCCGGCGGCGCTCACGCACCATGGCCTCACGAAACTCGTCCCAATCCGGGTGTTCCTTCTTGGCTACGGCCCGGAACGCGTCGACCAGCGTGTCCATCGCCGGACCTTCCCGTTTCGTGGGGATCGGGCTGACCTCGGCGGTGCCATCGAAGCTCAGATAGCTGCCCTCGTGGGACACGTGATACACGACGCGCGGATCGCGCTCGATGTTGAAAACCTTGGCCCGAGTCGGCAAAACCGAGAACACGATCGTGCCGTCGAGCACACCATGGTGCACCTCCGACGATTGCGGTCGGCCGTCGCGGCGCAGCGTGATGAGCGCGCCGTTGGGTACGCCGGCGGTGAACGCCAGGGCGTCGACCAATTCGATGGGTTTGATCTCCATGCCGGCAACCTACGGCATGAGGAGGTCTACCCCGAACGGTTCTTGCGACGTCGCCAGAGAACGGCCACCAGGGACTGCAATCCAACGCCCACCGCGGCACTGATGACGAGGAGAATGATGAGCCGGATGCTGAACGACCAGCTCAGGAATTCGACCTCGACGGACTGCGCGTTCTGGACAGCAAACGCGACGGCGGCGGCGAGCACCACGGCCGCCACGACCATCTTGAAGATCGCCGCCGGGCCGGGGCCACCGGCGGTGTCGTCGCCGGGAATTGGAGTGTGCTGTTCCATCGTTTCCTTTCTGCCGCTTCCTCAGCCGTTGAGCTGGTCGTGGAAGGCCAGCATCTCGGATCGGAACACCTCGGGTTGATCGTCGACACCGCCGATGGCCGCGCCCTGCCGGCCATGACCCGATTCGATGGCTGCGATGAACCCATCGAGGTCGGTGAGGCTGGCATCGGGCTGGCCAGTGCGGGGATCGATCATGGCACCATCGTCGCACAACATCCGCGTCGGGGCCGCGGGCGCAACCGACGCATCGTCGATGACCTGCACCGGCTCGAGCCGGTCGAAGCTGTGGTGGGCTCCTCCAACCACTCGCAGTGATGCGTCGCCACCGGCCAATTGCATCGCGTGGACCTGGGCCTGCACCTGCTGCACCGAACACCACTCATCGAGATCACCGATGATCGCCCGGAATCGAGTGCGGCCCAGGTCGGGTCGTTCGAACTGGTGGCCGCACCATGGGTACACCGCGAAGGCCGCGGCCAATCCCGCGTCGGGGCCAACCACCGCGTCCGCGAACGGGCGGCAGGCGGCAATGGTGACCGCTGAACCACCCCGGCTGTGTCCCTGCGCGGCGATCCGATCGGCGTCGACTTCAGGACGGTCGCGCAGTACCTGCAGCGTCGCCAGCACATCGAAGGCGCTGGCCGCGAAGCTGTAGGCCGTCTGGTTGGCGACGGTCGACGTGACAGCCCGGGGACCGAACGGATCGACGACACACACCACGAAGCCCTCGGCCACCAGCTGCTCGGCATGGGCCTCGTGGTTCGGCCCGACCCCGAGGCTTCCCGGTACAACCATGACGGTGGGCCGCGGTCCATCCCCGGCGGGGACGAAGAGCTTCGCATCGATGTCGATCGGCTCGCACCCGGCCGGGTCGGTGATCGCCTGGTGGTAGTTGCGGGGGTTGGCGCTCGGTACCACCAGGTTCTCGGCCGCGACACCGGCGTAGACGGTGTGGTCGTCCCGGTATCGGGTCTCCCGTGCTTCAACCATGCCGCGAACCTAGCAATCGCCCGAGCGAGTCGGAGAGCCCGCCGGGGCGGCTCGAGCGCAGCCACGCGGCACGCTGTGCGTCGATCACCTGCGCGCGATCAGCACCGGCCGGCCGATCGCCGAGCAAAGCACGGACGCCGAGTGATGCGGCACCGCATGCGGCGGCGAGTTCCTGGGCATGGCCGCCCCATCGCGTGGCGTCGACCTGCGCCGCGAAGTGCCGCGCCGCATCTTCGATCTCGGTATGGACGCGCTGCGCCTCGGCCCGGTCGAGGGCGCCGACCGATCCAAGGCCGGTGTCGATCGCTGCGTGGAAGATCGGTGCGCCGTTGATACCCAAGAGTCCGAGGTCGTCACAGACCCGGCCGAGCCCATCGATCAGCGCGCCGGTTCCGTCGGGCGCACCGAGCAGCCGGTCGACGATCGCCCCTACGGCGACGGTCGAATCCACCGCCCGGCCGCTCCACCCGGCAACGCCGCCCCGGACCATCGACGGCAACGATACGGCGAGCGGCTGCCAATGACCGTTGTCGCCCCAGTCGGTCACCATCAAGCCGGCGGCACGGTGTGCCGAGCCGACCACTGCGGCGTCGTCGATGTTGCCCGCGGCATTGGTGTTGCGGCCGAGGAACGTGTTCCAGGTCGAGGTACCGGCCGCGAGCCACACCGGCTTGCCGCTCTCGAACCCCAGCCGGGCGTGGCTCTCGAAGCCGAGGTGCGCATCGCTCGGGAGCCCGAGTGCCGTTGCCATCGACGGCGGCAGCAGTCCATACAGACCGCCGGTGTCGCTCGGCGCCTCGTAGTTCCAGATCACACAGGTCGCCCCGTCGGGGATCCACTCGACCGACGCCGGGTCGATGCGGAACTGATCGCCCCAGAACAAGACCTCGTGGCCCTCGGCCAGCAAGGGTTCGATGATGCGGCCCAAGTGCTCGCGGTACAGCGAATCACGGCCGATCTCGGCGGCGAGCGGCGCGGAGACACCATGCCCGAGCTCGAACGGTTCGTCGCCGCCGATCATCACCCGGCCGGTGGGCAACACCTCGAGCAGCTCGCGAGCCAACGCGACCGCGAACTCGGCGTTCGCCGGGTTCGGGGCGAGACACGATGGCTCTCGTATGAAGCCGAGGTCAGCCGGCGGACCATCGGGGCACTCGGCCCGATCGCGGTAGCCCTCGCGGGTCAGCCAGCGTTCCATGTGCCCGAACGTGTTGAGGTTGGCGACGAGCGTCACCCCCCGTTCGGCGGCGTACCCGCTGAGCCCGCGCAGGTCGTCGGCGGTCAGCGGCGATGCTTCGGCCCAGACCGCCTCGTGGCCGGCGAACGCATAGGTGTGCTCGGTGTAGAGCTGCAGTTCGGAATACCGCAACGCGGCCAGGACATCCACCAGCCAGTGCAGCGTCTCGATGGTGGGAACCCGGTCGCGGGAGATGTCGAGCATGTACGCCCGGTGCTCGAACGCCGGCGACCCGTCGAATGACACCAGATCGTCGAGGTTCACGGCCATGACCGGCGACGGTAACACCGCTACATTGCCGCCATGCGCGCCACGATCTCGGCTCGAGCGGTCGTCACCCCCGACGGAATCCTGGCCGACCACACCGTCACCGCGGTCGACGGCGAGATCGTCGAGATCGCGCCCGCGCCGTCGACACCGGAACACGCGCTGCTCAGCCCCGGCTTCGTCGACCTGCAGGTGAACGGTCATCACGACATCGACGTCGCCACTCTCGACGACGGCGATTGGTCTCGCTTCGATGACCTCCTCTGCGCCCAAGGGGTCACCACCTTTTGCCCCACCCTCATCAGTGCCGAGCCGGCCAGCTACGAGGCCGCGCTCGACCGGGTCGCTCGCTACGACGCCCGACCGGGCCCGCGGCCGACCGTGGCCGGCGTGCATCTCGAGGGCCCGTTCCTCGGCGACCGGCCGGGAGCTCATCAACCGACCGCTGACGGGCCGATCGACATCGACTGGCTCGCATCCCTCGCCGACGCCGTGGCCATCATCACGATCGGGCCGGAACGACCCAACGCCATCGAAGCCATCGGTGCGCTCACCGCTCACGGCATCGTCGTCGCGCTGGGCCACACCGCAGCCGACTACGATCGCACGACCACGGCGATTGTTGCCGGCGCCACGCTGTTCACCCACGCGTTCAACGCCAGCGCACCGCTCAACCATCGGGCTCCCGGGCCGGTCGGTGCGGCCTTGTCGAACGACGACGTGGCCATCAGCCTCATCGTCGACGGCATCCACATTCACCCCGCGGTAGCGAAGATCGCGTGGCGAGCCAAGCCGAGCGACAAGGTCATCTTGATCACCGACGCGGCGGCGTGGGCATCAAGCCGGCTCAGCGAGCGAGCGGTCAACCTCGTCGACGGGGCTCCGCGACTGGCCGACGGAACCCTGGCCGGCAGCCGCCTCACCATGCCCGGTGCGATCCGGAACAGCGTCCGGGAGGTGGGTATCGGCCTTGTCGACGTCATCAACGCGGCAACGAGCAATCCCGCTCGCCTCCTCGGGCTGGCCGATCGCGGCGCGATTGCCGTGGGGCGTCGGGCCGATCTGGTCGCCCTCGATGCCGACTTCGCCGTCGAGGCCACGTGGATCGGCGGCCAGCAGGTCTGGCCGGCGCGATGACGAAAGGCCCTGGCGCGCCGGTCCTTTGCCGCGTGAGACTCGCCGTACCGCGTCGGTGAGAGGGGTATCCATGCGTCGATTTCTGTTGTGCTTGCTGGTCGCAGCTCTCGTCGCAGCATCCTGCGGTGACGATGCCTCGTCCGGTGACAGCGATGCCGCACCGGCGGCCCAGACCACCACCACAGCAGCCGGTATCACCACCAGCGAAACAACGGTGCCGACGTCGACAACCAACGCGGAACCCCCAACCTCGCAGGCCGCATCGGCCGAGCTTCGCGTCCTCGTCTACAACGCCGGGCTGGCCGAGGGTTTCGTGGCCCATGCCGTCGAACGCCAACCACTCGTCGCCCAAGCGGTCGCCGACTCCCCGGCCGACATCGTTTTCCTCCAGGAGGTCTGGTCGCCGGAAGCGGTGGCCGACATCACCGCGGCAACCGATGCCCGGTTTCCCCATCAGGTGTTCCCGGAACCAATCGCGGATGAGGTCTCACCCGAGGCAGAACCATCGTGCACGGTCGACGAGCTCGCCGACCTCGAAGGCTGTGTCGCCACGAACTGCGCCGATGCCTCACCTGATGAACTGGTCGACTGCGTTCTGAACAGTTGCGGCGCCGAGTTCGCCGGGTTGTGCGCAGAGTGCCAGGCGTGCATCGGGTCGAATGTCGGCAGCACGGTCGAGGAGGCGGTCGCCAACTGCACCGCAGCGAGTGCGGCATTCGCCTATGAAGGTTCGGTCGGCCTGGGCCTGCTCAGCAGCGCCGAGATACTCGCGACCGAGGTGTTGGTGTTGGACAGCAGCCTCAACCGGCGGGCGGTCGTCTATGCCCTCGTCGATACCGAGGCCTTCGGAGAGGTGCACCTGTTCGGCACCCATCTCTCGGCGGTATTCACCGACATCCCCTACCCGGGGGAAGGGACGTGGGAAGACGAGCAAGCCTCGCAGATCGAAGCGATCCTCACCTTCATCGACGGTCTCGTCGTCCCCGGCGAGCCGGTCGTGTTGCTCGGCGACTTCAACACCGGCCCTGCGGGCGACGGCTACGAAGCCGAAATCCCGGCCAACTACGAACAGCTCGCTGCGGCGTTCCCGCTGAATCCGTACGTCGCCGGGGACGCCCGTTGCACGTTCTGTGGCGACAATCCGCTCGTCGGCTCCGGAGC
>JABDJW010000273.1 GCA_013002375.1 Acidimicrobiales bacterium
CCCCCCGCTCCGGCACCGTCACCGAGTCCGTCCCCGGCACCGGCACCGGCGCCGTCACCCAGTCCGGCGCCGTCACCGAGTCCGTCCCCGGCACCTTCCCCCAGTCCGTCTCCGGCACCGGCACCCAATGCCGCGCCGTCGGCCCCGATCATTCCGTTCCCCATCCCGGCCTTCGCTCCCGTGGCGCCATCGTTCAAGGCGCCACCGATTCTGGCCGACCGGATCAACATCAATCTGGCCACCGCGTACGGCCTGGTCGGCTAACGGCCAAACCATGGATCGGGCGCTGGAAACCTCCGAACTCAGCCGAACCTTTGGCGAGAAGCCGGCCGTCGACGGGCTGACGATGTACGCCGAGCGCGGCGAGGTCTTGGCCCTGCTGGGACCGAACGGCGCCGGCAAGACGACGACCGTTCGCTTGCTCAACGGCGTGCTGGCCCCGACGGCCGGATCGTCAGACGTACTCGGCTTCGACCCCAGCACCCAAGGCGACGAGCTTCGGCGCCACACCGGCGTTCTCACCGAGAACGCGGGCCTCGACGACCGGCTCACCGCTCGAGAGAACCTCGAGTTGGCGGCCTTGATGCGAGGGTTCAGCGCCGACATCGCCCGAGCCCGCGTGACCGAATTGCTCCGCCACTTCGGGATGCTCGACGCGGCCGAGTTCCAGACCCAGGGCTTCTCGACCGGCCAGCGCAAGCGGATCGCGCTGGCTCGGGCCCTGCTGCATGACCCCGAGGTGCTGTTCCTCGACGAGCCGACCTCCGGGCTCGATCCCAAGGGCACCCGCGACGTCGTCGACCTGATCGGATGGCTCGCCCGTGAACAAGGGCGGACGATCGTGTTGTGCACCCACTTCCTGGGTGAGGCCGATCGACTGGCCGACCGGCTGGCCTTCCTCGATCGCGGTCGCCCCCGCGCCTTCGGTCGCCCGGCCGATCTGGCCCGCGAGCTCTGGCCCGGCCTGGGCGCCGAGATCGATCTGGGCCGACCGGCCGATACGGCCGAAGCCGCGACGATCAAGACGGTGACCGGCATCACCAGCGTGACCCCGACCGACTTCGGCGCGACCGTGACGATCGAGCACCGGAGTCAGCTGCCCGAGCTGCACCGTGCCCTGGTCGAGGCCGCGGTCGACGTCTTCGGTGTCACCCCCAAGCCGCCGACACTGGAAGACCTGTACTTCGCGCTCGAGCAACGGATCACCGCCGATCCGGACTTCACTCTTCTTGCTTCGCCAGCTGCCGCAGGCGAAGAACCAGCCGGCGCAGGCGAAGAACCAGCCGGCGCAGGCGAAGACCCAGCCGAGCGGCTGACGGTGCGGCCATGACCGCTCCCCTGCAAGAGCGCACGACCGAGCTCGAGCCGGTGGCCCACTCGTCCTTCGGCTCGGTGCCGCCACCGACGAAGACCGACAGCTGGACTGCGATCAAGGCGGTGGTCCGGCGCGACATCACCGCCATCGCGCGCAGCAAGGCCATCACCCTGCCGATGATCATGGTCCCGACCCTGCTGTTGGTCATCCTGCCCCTGGTCGTCGGATTGGCCGCCCGGATGCGCACCAGCGGCATCGGCGACCTCTTGGCCGACTTCCCGCCCGAGTTGGTCGACCCGATCGTGTCGCGGCCGCCCGAAGAACAACTGCTGTTGCTGGTGAACGGCTACCTGCTGGCGCCGCTGTTCTTGATCGTCCCGCTGATGGTCTCGGCCGTGATTGCCGCCGACGCGTTCGCCGGCGAGAAGGAGCGCCGAACCTTGGAATCGCTCCTGCACCTGCCGGTGAGCGACCGCGACCTCTACGTCGGCAAGCTGCTCTCGGCCTACCTGCCGGCCCTCGCGGTCTCGTGGATCGGCTTCCTGGCCTTCTCGTTGGTGGCCAACGCGGTCGGGTGGCCGGTGATGCACCGGATCTTCGTGCCCACGCCGCTCTGGCTCATCATGATTCTGTGGGTCGCGCCGGCGGTCGCCGGCTTGGGCCTCGGGATCATGGTTCGGGTCTCGGCCCGGTCGAACAGCACCCAGGAAGCGAACCAACTCGGCGGCGCCGTCATTCTCCCCTTGATCTTCGTGGTCGTCGGACAGGCCACCGGCCTTTTGCTCGTCGGACCCAAGCTGGCTTTCCTGGTCGGTTGCGTCGTGTGGGTCGTGGCACTGTGGCTGAACATCCGCGGCGCGAAGCGGTTCACCCGCGACCGCATGGCGGCCCAGGCCTGAGCGGCCGGGAGCGGGGAACCAGGCCTGAGCGCTTACCGGCTGAGGACGAAGAACTGCAGCAACGCCGCACCGAGAATCAACAGCAGCAGCGCAGCCATGACCAGTGTGGTTCCGGGTCGCATCGGTTTCTCCAGCGCTAGGACGAGGGTTTGGATCGGAGTTCGACCGGTGAGGTGACGGTCGGTGGAGCCGGCGAAGCCAGCGGTTCCAGTGTGACCGCCGTTCCGGCCTCGATGCCCAACTCGGCGGCGACGGAGCCGCGGTCGAGAGCGAGGGCCAACACGCCGTAGGAATCGACGATGAGGCCGACCACGCCGGGGCCGACATCGGCGAAGGACGCGACCCGCTGCGCCGGCCGTTCGCCACCGTCCCAGCGAAGCATGAAATGGGACCCGTGCTGATCGAGATCGTCGGGCCCCACGTTGAGCTGGGCGTTGCCGAACCGATCGACCCACAAGATGCTGACCTCGTGGCGGCCATCCTCGAACATGGCGATCGGCAACACGCCCGGTTGCAGGCCGCCGGCCTCGATCGGCGTACCGACATCGGTGAGTGTGGCTCCGAGGCAGAGCTGCGCGGCGACCGGGGCATAGATGTCGCGGGCCGCATCGAGCGTGGGGCCGGCAGCCGGCAGGTGCATCTCGGTGTTGTCGAGTTCGACGACCGCAGTTGCGCCGCCCACCAACGCGACCGCCGGCGCGAACAGCCCGTTGTCGGGACCGACCAGGATCGATGCCCCGTCGCCGACCTCGATCGCGACGTGGCGTCGATCGCCACCGGCGGCAGGATCGACTGCGCCGAGCACGACGCCTTGATGCAGGTACTGCGCGGCCCGGGCCAAGGCCAGTGCGCCGGCTCGGATGTCGTGCGGTGCGATGTCGTGGGTGATGTCGATCACTGTCACGCCGGGCGCCATCGTGCGAAGGACCGACTTCACGACGGCCACGTATTCGTCGGTCAGCCCATAGTCGGAGAGGAACGAGATCGTGTCGAAGCGAGTGGCCATGCGCCGCTCAGTGTAGGCAGCGCAGGTCGCGCCGCCGACGGTGGATCTAGCCGGCCTCGGTGTATCGAGACGCGATGTACGCGTCGACGTCGTCCTCGGTGATTCGGTACGACTTGCCGACCCGAACCGCGGCGAGATCGCCGGCTTTGATGAGCCGGTAGACGGTCATGGTTGAGACCCGCATCAGGTTTGCGACTTCGGCCACGGTCAGAAACCGCGAGCGATTTTCACGTTGCGCCATTACTCAGGACTCCCTCGACTCCGCGCTGCGGCGCCACCTTAGGGACCGGTTCAGACGCGCGCCAAAAGTAGCTCCATATTTGTTCGCGACCAGGGCGAACGGACCCTCAGGCCCGCCCGAGCTCGACCGATCGAGCGGTCGCCGCGGCCACGACATCGGCCACCAGTGCCCGAAAATCGGCCTGCTCGAACACCGCCAAACCGGCTGCCGTCGTGCCGTTCGGCGACGTGACGTTGATGCGCAACTGCTCGGCCGATTCGTCGCTCTCAGCCAGCAAGGCGCCGGCCCCGAAGATGGTCTGGCGAGCCAGCCGATCGGCGACGGTGGGCTCGAGCCCCTGGGCGATGCCGGCCGCGGCGAGCGCCTCCGCCAACAGAAACACGTAGGCGGGCCCGGAACCGGACAGGCCGGTGACGGCATCGAGGTCGGCTTCGTCGACGGTGACGACTTCGCCGACGGCGGACAGGATCTCGGCCGCCCACTCGACGTCGCGGGAGCCGGCGTTCGAGCCAGGGGCGATCGCGGCCGCTCCGGCTCCGATCATGGCCGGCGTGTTGGGCATCGCCCGCACGACGACCGCATCGGCGCCGGCATGAGCTTCCAGGGTGGCGATGGTGACGCCGGCCGCGATCGACAACACTCGCCCGATACCGATGGCGGCGAGCTGATCGAGCACGACGGGAACGATCGCCGGTTTGACCGCGACGATGGCATCGACGTTGGCGACTGGTTCGGCCGCCGTCGAGACGCCGGAGTTCGCGGTGGCGACCGCGACCCGACGCGCGTCGTCGGGTTCGATCACTGCGAGGTCGGTGGCTGGCGCCCAGCCGTTGGCGATCAAGCCGCCGAGCAGCGCCTCGCCCATCTTGCCGCCACCGATGATCTGCAATCGCGTCATACCACCGAGGCTACTGGCGTGGTCTTCGGGGTTTGGCCTGCGGCGACGTTCGCCCCGGCCACTGGCTTTGGCCTGCGGCGGCGTTCGCCCTCGCCACTGGCTTTGGCCTGCGGCGGGCAATGCCCCAGCCACGCCCCAGGGTCAGGTCTACGTTGGACGTTGCGATACCCGCTTTGGCCCCGTCGTGCTCACGCAACATCCAACAAAGACCTGACCCCTCAACGCTCTCTGTCAACCTGTGGCGGCACCCTGGCGTCGGAGGGGCGGAGCCCCGGGAGGTTCAGTGAGCCCGGGTGGCACGAACGGAAAGTCCGCACTTCCCCGATCGGACCCCTACTCGACCACCCGGGCTCAAGAGAGCACGGTACAGCATGAAAGTTATCGAGAACAACCCAAGGTCCATCGTTGGTCGATGGGCTCAGGCGGAGGCGTCGGGGGCCGGCGGCGGCGTGAAGTGGGAGCCGAAACCGAGGCGCAATGCGGTCCGGAAACTCTGCTCGACCCAGGCGTACAGCGAGCCGAGCATGCGATCGAGGTCGACCTCGGTCAGCGTGTGTACGGGGTGCTGCCCGGTGATGTAGATCGCATCCTCGGGCCCGATGTTGAACGATCCGCCGTACATCGTGCGGTTCCGTCGCAGCAGATGGGCATAGAACTGGCCGTGGTTCTCCAAGGGTGCCGGCAGATAGTACGAGTCGAAGCTGAGCGTGCGCTGCCCCAGGGTGAACAGCGCGCTGAAGAATTCGCGTTCCTCGCCCCGCAACCGCACGTACCAGCGGCGGTCGTGGGTGGTGTCGCGCTCGACCGAGGCCACCGCGGGATTGTCGACCTGCTCGCGCTCGAGCCACCCGACCAACAATGCCTCGGCCACGTCGAGTTGTTCGGGGGTCGCGGGCGGGTGCTCCATCGGGCCAGTGCTACTACACCGCGACGCCCACTCCCGAACTGGTTGGCGCTCAGTAGCTCACACCCACTCCAAGCCAACCAGTTCACTGTGCGGCTTCAGACCGCGACGCAGGGCACCGGCTGGCGGGCGGCCAGCTCGGAGTACAGCGTCTCGAGGCGGCGGGCGGTCGTGGACCACGTGAAGGTCTGGGCCATGGCCGCCGCGGTGCGACCGAGATCCTCGGCGTGGCCGGGATCGCGCAGGATTGTCGCGACATACTTGGCGTAGAGTTCGGGGTTGCGTCCATCGACCCGGTAGCCGGTGCGGCCATGCTGCACCAGGGTGCGCAGGCCACCGACATCGGATGCGACCACCGGCAAACCGCAGGCTGCGGCTTCGAGGGCGACCAGTCCGAACGATTCGGAGCGGCTGGGCACGAGCAGCACGTCCGCGGCCCGGTAGAAGGTGGAGAGTTCGTGATGGGGTTGGGGGTCGACCAACACCAGTTGATCGAGCACGTCGAGTTGATCGGCCAGGTGGAGCACGCGTTCGACCTCGGCTTGGCCCTCGGCACCGCTGGCCCCGCCGACCGCCAGCAGGGTGGCGGTCGGGTCGCCCAGCTCGGCCAGAGTCTGGATCGCGATGTCGAGGCCCTTCAGCGGCTGAATGCGACCGACGAACAACAAGACCGGGCCGGCACCGAGTTCGAGGGCCCGACGGGCGCCGCCCTTGTTGCCGGGGGAGAAGAAGGCGTGGCCGACGCCGGGCGGCACGATCTGGATGCGATCGCTCGGCGCGTTGTAGAGGCGGCGGAGTTGTTCGGCCTCGGCTTCGGCGTTGGCCAAGATGACGTCGGAGCAGCCGATGACGTCGCTCTCGGCATCGATGCGGGTCTGCGGTTCGGGATCGCCGGTTTCGGCCTTGACCCGGGCCAGCGTGTGGAAGGTGGAGACCAGCGGCAGATCGAGTTCGTGCTTGATGCGGTGGCCGGCCACCCCGGACAGCCAGTAGTTGGCGTGGAGCACGTCGGTACCGCCGGTCGCCGTGATGTGCTCGCGCACGCCGTCGGTGAACTCGTCGATGACGCCGGGCAACGCCTCTTTGGGCAGATCGGTGGGGCCGGCCGGAATGTGGACCACCCGGAAACCGGGCTCGACCTCGACCTCGTCGGCCAGTTCGGGGTGCCAGCGGCGGACGTACGTCGTGCCGGCCACGCCGACCTGGGCCAGCGAGGACACGAGCTCGCGCACGTAGACGTTCATGCCGCCCGCATCGCCGGTGCCGGGCTGGCTCAGGGGCGAGGTGTGCAACGAGATGACCGCGACCCGCTTGCGACGGTCCGCGGACGTGGCCATGTCATTGTGGATCTGGTTCTGGGGTGCGGGCGTGAATAATGCAGACATGGCCGATAGCTACAACCAAGGTGGCGGCCGGGACATTCCCGACACGTTTGATCATATTTAGCGCTTCGATCTTGCCCGCGCCGGCGCAACCGCGCCATCGCGTCGACACATGTCACAGGTCCGAGGTGATCCACCAACCCGAACTGGTCCCCGATCGTGGTCGCAGGCGCACCAATCTGGCACGAGTTCGGCGGCGGACCGGGAAGGGCATCTACGGTGCGGGCATGACGGGAACCGACGCGGACATCGCCATCATCGGCGGGGGCATCGCCGGGGTGTCGGCCGCCGCCAACCTGGCGCCCCACGCCACCGTCGTGCTGCTCGAAGCCGAGGATCAGCTCGCGCACCACACCACGGGCCGTTCGGCCGCACAGCTCGTCGAGGACTACGGCGGCCCGGTCAACCAGATCCTCACCATGTCCTCACGCCACGAGCTCGAGCACCCTCCATTGCCTGATACGCCTCCGTTGCTGAGCCCGCGAGGAGTCCTCTTCGTCGGTGGGTCCGACGACGCCGCGGCCCTCGAGGCCCAGGCCGAGGCCGGCCAGTCGTTCGCCCGCAGCATCGAGCGGGTCGGCACCGCCGAGGTGCTGGAGATCTGCCCTGCGATCCGCGCCGACTACGCCACCGGCGGCGGCGTATTCGAAGCCGAGGGCGCCGACATCGATGTGATGGCCCTGCATCAGTCGTACATCCAGCGGGCCCGAGCGGCCGGTCTCACGATCGAACGCAACGCTCGTGTCACCGGCCTACGGCACGACGCCGCCGGCTGGCGCATCCGCACCGCCGCGGGGGCCGAGCTCACCGCAACCACCGTGGTGAACGCCGCTGGGTCGTGGGGTGACCAGCTGGCTGAACTGGCCGGGCTTGCGCCGGTCGGGCTGAGCCCACTCCGGCGCACCGCCTTCACCACCGCAGTTCGCCCGGAGGTGCCCGGCGCGGCCGATTCGGGTGGATGGCCGCTCGTGATCGCCGCCGACGAGACGTGGTACTTCAAGCCCGAACCAGGGAATCATTTGCTGTGCTCGTTGGCTGACGAAACGCTCAGCTCGCCCTGCGACGCCAAACCCGAGGAACTCGATGTCGCGCTCGCCATCGAACGCATCAACGGGGCCAGCCACCTGGGCATCAGCAGCATCGGCCGACCGTGGGCCGGCCTGCGAACGTTCGCGTCCGACCGTCAACCGGTGGCCGGTTTCGATGACGCAGCGGCGGGCTTCTTCTGGCTGGTCGGCCAGGGCGGCTGCGGCATCCAGTCGTCAGCAGCGCTCGGGCGCGCCACGGCCGGTCTGATTCTCGATGGGCGACTGCCCGATGATCTGATCGACGCCGGCCTCACGTCCGAGGCGCTGGGGCCGAGCCGGTTCAGGTGAGCAGCGAATCGACCGACGCTTCGCCCGTGCGATAGCGGCGGGTGATCTCGGCCTGGAGTTGATCGATCCGGGTGTGGAGATCGTGACGACGCTGCGAGATTTCCTTCTCGAAGTCCTCGAGCTTCTCGACCAACTGGGCCAGCTCGTTGTCGGTCATCTCGGCGGTTTCACTCAGCTGGTTGACGGACAGCACCTGATCGAGGCGGACCTCGTAGGCGGCCGACACGGCCGAGGCGGCCTCCATCTCCTGCGGAGCGCGAGCAATGCCACCACCCACGATGCCCTCATCGCTCAGGAGTTCGGGCAAGCGATGCACGAGATCGCTGAGGGTGCCCATCTCGCCACCGTCGCGGCGGCGCTGGAACTCACCACCCACGATGTCGAGGCGGCCCTGCACCAGGCGGCGCACGTACGACAGCGCGTTCTCGAGCTGCTGGCAGTGATTGCGCATTTCGCGGACGTCGTCGAGGGGGCGTTCGGTCAGGCCGGCTACGTAGTTCGGGTCGGCAATCTGATCGAGCTGTTCCATGGTGTGGCCTTCGCTGATTTCGGTGGACGGATTTCGAGTCTTGCGGTTCCGACCCACAGCTGGTGCGTTGGGCCAGGTTACAAGCTGGCGCGGGGCCAACTCGGGAGCGGCAGCGACGAAACCGGCTTCAGCCGCCCGACACGGGTGGCAGGAGCGCGACCTCGTCATTGTCGCCTACGGCATCATCGGCAGTTGCCGGGTCGCCGTTAACCCACACCTTGCACTGCCCGAGATGGGCCTCGAAGTCGGCGCCATACTTGGCGACGGCCGCAGCGAGAATCTCGCCGACCGTCGCCCCCTCGAGGGTGTCGCGCCCGGTGCCGGCCGTCTGCCGGATCGATGCAAAAAGTCGCAGCGTTGCCACGGGTTGAGTGTAAACACTGACGATACTGAACGACATGGAACAACGCTCGGACCTCCCGGATCTGCGGGTCAGCTATGAGACCGCCGGCATCGACGCCGACCACCTGGCCGACGATCCCATCGATCAGTTCGAGCGGTGGTTCGCCGAAGCGACCGAGGGCGGGGTGTTCGAGCCGAACGCCATGGTGCTGAGCACGGTGAACGCCGACGGATCGCCATCGGCCCGCACCGTTCTGCTCAAGGGTCTCGACGCCCGAGGATTCGTGTTCTTCACCAACTACACCAGCCAGAAGAGCGTCGAACTGATCGCCACCGGTCGCGGCGCGCTGACCTTCGTGTGGCTCGATCTCCACCGCCAGGTTCGCATCGTCGGACCGGCGACCAAGGTCGACGCGACCGAATCCGATGCCTACTTTCTGAGCCGTCCCCGCGGCAGTCGGCTCGGTGCCTGGGCATCGGATCAATCGACGGTCGTGCCGAAC
>JABDJW010000300.1 GCA_013002375.1 Acidimicrobiales bacterium
GCCGAACACGAGGACGGGAGTCCCTCGGCTCCCGTGCTCGACTTCGTGCCCCCGACTTCGACCACTGCCGCACCTGCAGTCACCGTGCCCCCCGAGTTCGCGATCACGATCCCACCGCAGGCCACCACCGAGCCTCCCCGTACCGATGGGGCCAGCACCGGACCGGTGCTGGTCTTCCCGGCGCCCTCGGGCTCGGGCTCGACGAGTACGACAACCACCAGCGCGACGCCCACGACGACTGCGGCCCCGGCCACTGTCCCGGCCACTGTCCCGGCCACGACGGCGACCGTGCCGCTCGACGACTGCGCCCGGGCCCACGCCGGCGAGACCGACCTGGCCAACGCGATCCTGATCGGGTGCGACCTCACCGAACTGGTCGGAGATGGGCTCGACCTGAGCAACGCCGATCTCACCAACGCGATCCTGACCGATGCCAGGCTCACCAACGTCGATCTCACCGATGCGGAGCTGGCCGGCGCCGACCTGACCGGTACCCAGATCACCGGCGGTTCGTTGAACGGTGCCGACTTGTCGGCTGCAACGCTCGTGAACATCACGCTCACCAACGTTTCTCTGGTTGACCTCGACGCCGACCAGGCCAACCTGACCAACGCGATCTTCGATCAGATCGTCTGGCATGATGGTTCGGCCCAAAACGCAGATCTCGAGCGCGCCGTGTTCATCGATGCCGACCTCGCCGGCATCGACTTCTCGGGCGCCAACCTCCGGCTGGCCGTGGCGCAGGACGCAACGCTCGTGGATGCAGATCTCGAAGGGGCCACACTGGCGTTGGCCGATCTTCGCAACGCGAACATTCGGCGGGCCGATCTCGAGGGCGCTGACCTCACGCTTACCGATCTGCGCTTCACGGCCATCAACAACGTGAATCTGCGCACCGCCGTACTGACGCAGGCCGACTTCCAGGGAGCGACGGGAGTGCCCGCCGACATCGCCGGCGCCATCTTCGACCGCACGATCTGTCCCGATGGTGAGCGAGGATCGGTGCCGTGCTGGTAGTCGCACGCCGGCCCGGCGGATAGCCGCATCTGGACACCGAGGCGACACCCTGCTTTCCTTTTGCTGGGCGTCGATGGAGGGATGCGATCGTGAAGGCCTCAATCGGGACAGCCCGGCGCGGGAAAATAGTGGGGCTCGTCGTGGCCGTGGTCGCGACGGCCTGTACGCCGGTGTTCTGGCTGGGCTCGTCGCTCGAGCTCGAACCGGCCGGCGGAAATGACGTCCGGCTGGTGTGGGAAACGGCCTTCGACGGCGAGTTTCCCGATCCGGGGCACTCGATTGCGGCTTATGAGGTGAGCGTCGACGGTGCCGTCGTCAACGCCAACATCAGCAAGGCCGATGCCGACTGCACCCTCACCGGCCTGGCGTCGGGCACCACCTATGCCATCGAGGTCTCGGCCCGCAGCGACTCGGGCGAACGCAGTGACTCCATCCCCCTGCTCGGCATCCTGAGCGGCAACTACACCACTCCGGCCGGCACCGATCCGGGCGGATCGATCACCTGCGTGGCCGACCCCAACGACCCCGACGGCGATCGCCTGCCGACATGGGTCGAGACCAACACCGGCGTGTTCTCGGGTAAGACCGACAGTGGCACCGACCCCAACAACCCCGACACCGACGGCGATGGCATCAACGATGGCGACGAAGTGTTGGGCACGGTCGACGGCCTGCCCCTGCCGTTCGTCGGCGCCAACCCGCTCAAGAAGAACGTGTTCATCGAATTCGATTGGTTCGATGACGATCAGGATTGTGGCGCCCACAGCCATGCACCGAACGCGACGATCGTCGACCGTTTCACCCAGGCCTTTGCCGATGCGCCGGTCGCCAATCCCGATGGCAGCACCGGCATCGATGTCATCGCCGACTACGGGCAGGTGAACAACGGGTTCTACGACGGCAGCCTGATCGTCGATGCCATCGCGCCGTTCGGATCGATCAACGGCGGTGTGAATGGCACCGAGTTCGGCGCGTTGAAGGACGCAAACTTCGCCGCCAACCGCGAGGGGTATTACCACTACGCGATCATGATGCACCGGTACAACACCAACTCGATCAGCTCCGGGCAGGCCGAGGTGTTCGGTGATGACCTGCTCGTGTCGTTGTACTGCAACTTCAACGCCGATTGGCTGTCGAACACGATCATGCACGAGCTCGGCCACAACCTCGGCCTGCGCCACGGTGGGGCCAGTCCGGTGTTCAACTACAAGCCGAACTACAACTCGGTCATGAACTACGAGTTCCAGTTCTCCGGAGTCGACAAGGGGCTCGATGACCCGACCGCCGGCTACTGCGACGCGATCGGCGACCAAATCCTGGCCTACTCCGATGGCAGTCGAAACCAACTCGACGAGAACGCGCTCCTGGAAACCGATGGCGTGTGCGGTGGTGTCGACATCGATTGGAACAACAACGGGTCGACCGACCCGGGCCCGGTCGTGGTCGACCTCAACGACAACGACGGTCAGTTCTCCGTGCTCGACGACCATGACGACTGGTCCTTCCTCGACTTCGGTGCAGTCGGCAACGACGGCGCCGACGGGGCTCGGCTGGGCCCACCGCAGGTCATCAGCGAACAACCGCCCCCAAACCAGTGATACCGACCGGTAGCACGGGGCCGGCAGCCGCCCGATCTCGGTAACCGCGTGCGCGGTCGCGGCGCGGGCCGCTAGAGTGGTCAGCGATGGTCAACGTCTTCTTCTCGAACCTGCTCCTTATGTAGGGCGAGCGCCCCACATAGGTGCTCGCTGCAACCTCCTGTGCCCCTGGGGCCAGGAGGTTTTTACGTTCCCGAGCAGCGTTGTCCATCGTCGGTCCACCACACTCGAAGCAACCCAACCCAGAGGCTCTGATGAGCGATACCGCCCGAAACCACTCGATTCAACAACCCAGCGGCATGCCGTTTCAGCGGTACGTGCCCTTCACCGGTGTGGATCTTCCCGACCGCACGTGGCCCAGCCGGGTGCTCACCGAGGCGCCACTATGGTGCTCGGTCGACCTGCGCGATGGAAACCAGGCGCTCATCGAGCCCATGGATCCCGAGCGCAAGCTCATGATGTTCAACAAGCTGGTCGAGGTCGGCTTCAAGGAGATCGAGGTCGGCTTCCCGTCGGCGTCGGAGACCGACTTCCAGTTCCTGCGCGACATCATCGAAGGCGACCTCATACCCGACGACGTCACGATCCAGGTACTCACCCAGGCGCGGGCCGAACTGATCGAGCGCACCTACGAGTCGTTGGTCGGGGCCAAACAGGCCATCGTGCACTTCTACAACTCCACGTCGACCCTCCAGCGCGAGGTGGTGTTCAAACTGGGTGAAGACGGCATCGCCAAGATCGCCACCGAGGGCGCCGAGCTGTGCCTCGCGGCGGAAGCGTCCCTCCCCGATACCAAGATCCGCTACGAGTACTCACCGGAGTCGTTCACCGGTACGGAGTTGCCCTTCGCCAAGCGGGTCTGCGACGAGGTGGTCGAGATCCTCGAGCCGACCCCCGATCGCAAGGTGATCATCAACCTGCCCGGCACGGTCGAGATGGGCACCGCCAACACCTACGCGGACATGATCGAGTGGATGCACCGCAACCTGGCCCATCGCGACTTGATCATCCTCAGCCTCCACAATCACAACGACCGCGGCACCGGGGTGGCGGCGGCCGAATTCGGCGTGATGGCCGGAGCCGATCGCGTCGAAGGCACGCTGTTCGGCAACGGTGAGCGCACCGGCAACATGGATATCATGACGATGGCCATGAACTTCTATTCCCAGGGCGTCAATCCAAGACTCGATCTGTCGGACATGATGCGGATCATAGAC
>JABDJW010000352.1 GCA_013002375.1 Acidimicrobiales bacterium
GCCCAGGGATGATCGGGCGCCACGACGGTGACAAGCTGATCGTTGGCCACCACCCGCTGCCCGAGGTCGGCGACGGCCAGCGGGGTCTCGATGAAACCCAGGTCCGAGGCTCCGGCCCGAACCCGCTCGATCACCGTGGCCGAGTTAACGACCTCGAGCGCGACGGAATCGGCGGGGTGGGCCCGCGAAAACTGGTCGAGCCACTGGGGCAGGAGGTACTCGGCGATGGTGAAGCTGGCCGCGATGCGCAACCGGCCGGTCTGCTCGGCTTGATAGGCGGACAGCCCCGCGTCGAGTTCGGCCGCCGCCCGCAGGATCGGCTCGGCCCACCCGGCCACCACCACACCGGCTTCGGTCGGCGCCGAACCGGACGGGCCCCGTTCGAGCAAGGTGAGCCCCAGCTGGCGCTCGAGGTTCTTCAGCCGGCTGCTGGCCGACGGCTGGGCAATACCGTGCGCGCGCGCGGCCCTCGACACGCTGCCGAGTTCGACGACCGACACGAACAGATCGAGCGACGCCAAATCGGGAAACGACGGACGCAACGGCATCCCTATGCCCCCCGGTTCGTCATTCTGGGCGTTTCGGCGAGGAACCCAATTCTGCGCCTTCTGGCGAGAAAATTGTGCGGTACCAGCATCTCAACCTTGCCAGATCCCTCACAACGTCGGCCTACCATAGGATCAGACTATACCCCCATAGGAAGAGCAGCTCTATCGCGGGAGAGCGACGGCCGTCACACTGGAGGGCATGACGCGTCTGGGGTTCCTGCTCGACAGCGACAGCTGTATCGGCTGCCACGCCTGCACCGTGGCCTGCAAGAGCGAGCACGACGTGCCGCTCGGCGTGAACCGCACCTGGGTGAAGTACATCGAGACCGGCCAGTTCCCCAACACCGCCCGCAAGTTCAACGTGATGCGGTGCAACCAGTGCGACGACGCGCCGTGCATGAAGATCTGCCCCACCAACGCGTTGTTCCGCGCCGACAACGGTGTGGTCGATTTCCAGGACGACGACTGCATTGGCTGCAAGTCGTGCATGAACGCCTGCCCTTATGACGCGCTCTACATCAATCCGGAGACCAACACCGCGCACAAGTGCAACATGTGTAACCACCGGCTCGAGGTCGGTCTCGAGCCCTCGTGCCAGATCGTGTGCCCGACCGAGGCGATCAAGATCGGCGACCTCGACGACCCGAACTCCGAGATCTCCCGGATCATCGCCCGCGACGATGTCGCGGTGCGGGCCCCCGAGCAGAACACCAAGCCCAAGGTGTACTACCGCGGCGCCGACCAAGCCGCGCTCGATCCCACCCGCACCGCGATCGCCAATGACGGCATGATCTGGGCCGACACCTTGCGCGAGCCCACCGGCAAGTCTCACCCCACCGTTCCGGTCGCGATCGGGCACACGCCCACCGACCTCACCGGCGTCGTGGCCCGCACCGCGTACACCACCGCCCACTCGATGACCTGGAAAGAAAAGGTCTCGGGCTACTTCGTCACCAAAGCCATCGCCGGCGGCGTGATGATCATGGCCGCGCTCCAGGTCCTGCTCGGCAACGCCGATTCGCGAGCCGCCGTCGGCGTCGTACCACCGATGATCGCCGGCGCGTTCCTCGCCATCACCGGCGCCCTGCTCATCCTCGACCTGAAGCAGCCGACCCGCTTCCACTTTCTGATCACGAAGGGCAACCGGCAGTCGTGGTTGGTGAAGGGCGCCTACGTGCTGATGGCGTTCGCGGCCATCTCCGCGCTCTGGTGGATCGCCGGCCTGGCCGACTCCCCCGGCCTGCTGAAGGTGCTCGCCATTCCGGCCGCGTTCCTCGGGTTCGCCACCGCCGGGTACACCGCGTTTCTGCTGGCCCAATGCGAGGGTCGCGACCTCTGGCAGTCCCCGCTCGTGCTCCCGCTGCTGCTGGCCCGTGCCGTCGTCGCCGGCGGTGCGGCCTACGCATTGATCGATCTGTTCGCCGACGTGCCCGATGCCGGCGCGCTGCGGTGGGCCTTCCTGGGCGGCCTGGCCGGAGTCGCCCTGCTGACCTGGATGGAGGCGACCTTCCACCCCAGCCGTCACGTCGAGATCGCCTCGTTCAACATGGTGAAGGGCACGTTCGCCCCGTGGTTCTGGGCCGGCGTCGGTGTCGGCATTGCCCTCCCCGCGGCGCTCCTGATTCTCGATCGCGCCGCCGACATCTCGAACCCGGCGCTCGCCGCCCTCGCCGCCTTGGCCGCCCTCGGCGGCATGTTCGCCTCCGAAACCGCTTTCATCCGCGCCGGCCAGTCCGTGCCCCTCAGCTAGCGAGAAACCATGACCGACTTCGCCAAATACCCTCCGCACGACCAGTGGCACGACTGGCGCGAGCTCGATGCCAAGGCCTGGCCCGACAAGGTCGAACGCAAGTACACCCTGGTGCCCACCACGTGCTTCAACTGCGAGGCCGCCTGCGGGTTGGTCGCGTACTTCGACCAGGACACCGATCAGATCACCAAGATCGAGGGCAACCCCGAGCACCCGGCCAGCCGGGGCCGCAACTGCGCCAAGGGCCCGGCCACGCTGAACCAGGTCTATGACCCCGAGCGGGTGCTCTACCCGATGAAGCGGGTCGGTCCGCGCGGCGGCGGTCAGTGGGAACGCATCAGCTGGGATCAAGCGCTGGACGAAGTGGGTGCCCGCATCCGGACCGCGATCGAAGAGGATCGCCGCAACGAGATCATGTACCACGTCGGTCGCCCCGGCGAGGACGGCTACACCGATCGCGTGCTGAAGGCCTGGGGCGTCGACGGCCACAACAGCCACACCAACATCTGCTCGTCGAACGCCCGGGCCGGTTACACCTTCTGGATGGGACTCGATCGACCCTCGCCCGACTTCGCCGAGGCCGACTTCATCC
>JABDJW010000386.1 GCA_013002375.1 Acidimicrobiales bacterium
CCTCGGGGCCGATCAAAGCGGTCGACTAGGCCGTCGGGCTCATTTCGCCCGAACGGTGCCACGCCAAGGCCGCTCGACCTGGCACACTACAGAGACAACTTTTCGAACCAGCAACTGCACACACGACACCGCAGCACACCGAAACATCGACACGGACAAGGGGATTCAGTGGCCAAATTTGGCGAAGGTGGCGAACTGCTCAAGTGTTCGTTCTGCGGGAAGTCGCAGAAGCAGGTCAAGAAGCTGATCGCCGGTCCCGGCGTCTACATCTGCGACGAGTGCATCGATCTCTGCAACGAGATCATCGAGGAAGAGCTGGCCGAAACCTCCGACCTCAGTTTCGGCGATCTGCCCAAGCCCCGCGAGATCCACGAGTTCCTCGACGAATACATCGTGGGCCAGTCCGAAGCCAAGAAGATCATGTCGGTCGCGGTGTACAACCACTACAAGCGGGTGCAGCAGAGCCCGCTCGGCGAGAACGACATCGAGCTGGCCAAGTCGAACATCTTGCTGATCGGCCCGACTGGTTGCGGCAAGACCTTCCTGGCCCAGACCTTGGCCCGGATGCTCAACGTGCCGTTCGCCATCGCCGACGCCACCGCGCTGACCGAGGCCGGCTACGTGGGCGAGGATGTCGAGAACATCCTCCTCAAGCTCATCCAGGCCGCCGACTACGACGTCAAGAAGGCCGAGACCGGCATCATCTACATCGACGAGATCGACAAGATCGCCCGCAAGAGCGAAAACCCGTCGATCACCCGTGACGTATCGGGCGAGGGCGTGCAGCAGGCGCTGTTGAAGATCCTCGAAGGCACCACCGCCTCGGTGCCGCCCCAGGGTGGGCGCAAGCACCCCCACCAGGAGTTCATCCAGATCGACACCACCAACGTGTTGTTCATCTGCGGCGGCGCGTTCGCCGGCATCGAGAGGATCGTCGAGGATCGCGTCGGCACCAAGGGTGTCGGCTTCGGGGCCGACGTCCGTTCGGCCGACGAAAAGGACCTCGGGCAGATCTTCAACGACGTCCTGCCCGAGGATCTCACCCGCTTCGGTCTCATCCCGGAGTTCATCGGCCGACTGCCCGTCGTCGGCGCGGTGTCCAACCTCGATCGCGAGACCTTGGTCAAGATCCTCACCGAACCGAAGAACGCGCTGGTGAAGCAGTACCAGAAGTTCTTCGAGCTCGAAGATGTCACGCTCGAGTTCACCGAGGACGCGCTCGACGCGGTTGCCCAACAGGCGCTGAAGCGGGCCACCGGTGCGCGCGGCTTGCGGGCCATCCTCGAAGAAGTCCTGCTCGACGTGATGTACGACCTGCCGAGCCGCGAGGACATCGATCGCTGTGTGATCGACGAGCAAGTGGTCACCGAGCGGGTCAATCCCACCTTGATCTCCCGCGACGGTGACGACGGGCAACCTGAACGCGCCGCGTCCTGATCGATACTGCGGTCATGCAGTTCGACGAAGCGCTGGCGTTCCTCGATCGCCACATCAACCGCGAGGCGATCGCGGGCGCGTATGAGGGTCTTTCGCTCGACAAGATGGTCGCGCTGGTCGAGATCATGGGTGACCCGCAGCGGGCCTACCCCGTCATTCATGTCACCGGTTCGAAGGGCAAGGGCAGCACCGCCCACCTGGTCACCCGGCTGCTGATGGCCAGCGGGCTCAATGTCGGCACCTACACCAGCCCGCACGTGTCGTCGATCACCGAACGCATCGCCCGCAACGGCGAGCCGATCTCCGAAGACGAGTTCGCCCAGACCATCGGCGATGTCGCCCAGTTCGTGCCGCTCCTGCCCGAGCGGCCGTCCTACTTCGAGCTCCTGACCGCGGCGGCCTTCCAGTGGTTCGCTGATTCGGCTGTCGATGTTGCCGTCGTCGAGGTCGGGCTGCTCGGGCGCTTCGATGCCACCAACGTCGTCGACTCGGCCGTGACGGTGTGCACCACCATCGGTCGCAGCCACACCGATGGCCGAGACGATTGGCGCACCCACATCGCCTACGAGAAAGCCGGCATCTTCGGCCCAAATGCGGCCGGCGTCATCGGCGACATCGACGACGATCTCGTGCCGTACTTCCGCGACGAATCCCCCGAGGTGCTCCGCCGGCTCGGTGACGACGTTCGGGTCACCGAGAATCGGTTGGCCGTCGGCGGTCGGATGATCGCGGTCGAAACCAGCCGCGGCCTGTACGACGAGGTCTTTCTGTCGCTGCACGGCGCGCACATGGCCGACAACGCCGCGCTCGCCCTGGCCAGCGTCGAGGAGTTCTTCGGCCGAGCGCTCACCGACGACGTCGTGGCCGAGGCCTTCGGTCAGGCGGCGCTACCCGGCCGCGCCGAGGTGGTCGGGCACGATCCGCTCATCGTGCTCGACGGTGCGCACAGCCCCGAGAGTGCCCAGGCGATTGCCCGCACCGTCCGCAACGATTTCGCGGCGGCCGCCAACCAGTACGTGGTGCTCGGCCTGTTGCAGACCCCCGATCTCGACCAGGTCCTGTTGGGGTTCGAGGCTCCGTTGGCCACCATGGTGCTGGCCTGCGCACCCGATTCCGATCGAGCGATGCCCGCGGCCGACGTAGCCGCTGCGGCCGCCCGCCTGGGGGCGGTGGCCGAGAGCGTCGGATCGGTGGCCGATGCGGTCGAGCGGGCTCTGCAACTCGCCGAACCATCCGATCTCATCTTGGTCAGCGGCTCGTTCTACACCGTCGGGGAGGCCAAATCGGCGCTCGCCGACGAATTCGGTCACGGCGCCTAGGGCAAACGGCTCAAATCGTTGAAAACCAGCGGTCTCCGGCTCAAGAAGTCGGGGGATCCGCGCCGATACAGAGGACGTGAAACGACTTCTTGCCCGGGTCCGCGACTCCCGAGGCGCCGCCCTTCCCGAATATGCGCTCGTGTTCTCGGTGATGGCCGCGTCGATGGTCGGCGTGTATCAGCTGCTCGAGGACCGCGGTAGCGAGGTCATCGCCAGCGATGCCTCGAACATCGGCCAGCTCCCCCGCACCGACTCCCTGAGCGATGCCCAGACCGCAGCCGGGCCGCCGCCGACCTCGACCACCACGACGACGACGGCACCGCCTCCGTCGAGTACGTCGTCGACCTCTTCGACGAGCACGACGTCGACCACCACGACCACGATCGCACCGACCGCAGTGGCCGATCTGTTCATCGTCGATGTATCGCCGCCCCCGTTCGTCGACGGCCACGGCCGAGACTCGCGCGAACCCAAGATCGATGTGTATGTCAACGATGAATTCGGCAACCCGCGCGTCGGCGCCCGGGTCAAGGTCGAGGTCGTCAGCGACTACGGCGCCGGCGACTACTTCGACTGGACCAACGGCAGCGGCAAGGCCCACATCGACGTGTCGGCGTACCACTGGCACTTCGAGTACCCGGTGACCTTCATCGTCAAGTGGGTGAAGGTCGACGGCGTGAAGATTCCGCTGACCGGCGTCACCACGTTCACGATCAACACGATCTGAGCGGCTGCGGCCCGACCCTCTGTGTCCGGCAGGCCGGGGGCTACCCTGGGCCGCTATGAATCGAACTCTCATTCTGTGCAAGCCTGACGCGGTCGAACGGGGCCTGGTTGGCGCCATCCTCGCTCGCTTCGAGCAAAAGGGTCTCAAGATCGTGGCCGCCGAGCTGCGCCAGCTCGACGGCGAGACCCTGGCCGAGCACTACGCCGAGCACGTGGGCAAGCCCTTCTACGACGACCTGGTGAGCTTCATGGGCCGCTCGCCGGCGCTCGCCGCGGTGCTCGAAGGTCCGGACGACACCTACGCCATCGTCCGTTCGATGATGGGCGCGACCAACCCGGCCGACGCGTCACCGGGCACGATACGCGGCGACTACGGCACGTTGTTCACCGAGAACCTCGTCCACGGCTCGGACTCCAACGAGTCGGCCGCCCGCGAGATCGGCATCTTCTTCCCGAATCTGTAGGCCGCGGCGCCTCGTTCCCGCGCACCGCTGGCGCGCGGGGGGCGCGAAAATCCCTTCGATCACCGCGCTTCGCGCGAATGGATCGCGGCCGCCGGGCCACCCTTGCGGGCCGGTCGAGAAAACCTTGGAAAGTGGGGCCCATGCTTTGCGGTTCGGTTACGAGCGCGGCCTAGACTGCCGCACGGAGTAGGGCAACCGGACATGCCCCGAAGCCGGTCAAACTGCGAAGGTCACGCCGTACATGGTCGAAATGTTGGGTTCCCTCGGTGCGGTCCTTGGCCGTGACATGGCGGTCGATTTGGGAACGGCCAACACGCTGGTCTACGTGCGCGGCGCCGGCATCGTGCTCGACGAACCATCGGTGGTCGCGGTGAACGTCCTCGACGGTACGCCGCTGGCGGTCGGGGCCGAGGCCAAGAAGATGATCGGCCGCACCCCGAGCCACATCCAGGCCATACGTCCGCTCAAAGATGGCGTCATCGCCGACTTCGACATCTGCGAGAAGATGCTGCGCTACTTCATCCAGAAGGTGCATCAGCGCAAGTGGGCCAAACCCCGCATGGTCATCTGTGTGCCATCGGGTATCACCGGCGTCGAGCGGCGTGCGGTGCAAGAAGCAGCCGAATTCGCGGGGGCTCGCAAGCCGGCCTACATCATCGAAGAACCGATGGCAGCCGCGATCGGCGCCGGATTGCCGGTGCAGGAGCCGACCGGCAACATGATCGTCGACATCGGCGGCGGCACGACCGAAGTCGCGGTGATCTCGCTCGGCGGGGTGGTGGCGAGCCAGTCGGCGCGGGTGGGCGGCGACGAACTCGATCACGCCATCATCGACTACATCAAAAAGGAATACAGCGTCGCGCTCGGCGAGCGCACCGCAGAAGAAGTCAAGATCGCGCTGGGCTCCGCCTGGCCCCTTCAACAAGAACTCCGGGCCGAGATCCGAGGACGCGACCTGGTCACCGGCCTGCCCAAGACCATCGTGATCGGCACGGCCGAAATCCGCAAGGCCATCGAGGAACCGGTGGCTTCGGTCTGCGACGCAGTGAAGCTCACGCTCGACAAGACGCCGCCGGAGCTGGCGGCCGACATCATGGAGCAAGGCATCGTCCTGGCCGGCGGTGGCGCGTTGCTCAACGGGCTCGACATCCGCCTGCAGAGCGAAACCGGCATGCCGATCCGCATCGCACCGGATCCGCTCTATGCGGTGGCGCTCGGTTCGGGCCAGTCGCTCGAGGAGTTCGAAGCCTTGAAGGGCATTCTTTTCTCGTCCGAGGGGTAATACTTCGCCATGGCAGTTTCGCGCCGTGGCGGCCGTCGCCGGTACATCTTGTTCGCGCTGATGTTGGCCTCGGTGACTCTGCTGACCCTCGACTTTCGTGGATTTGGGCCACTGGCCTCGCTGCAGAGTGGGGTTCGCACGGTCCTCAACCCGCTCCGCTCGGGCGCGGAAGCGGTCTTCGACCCCGTTGGTGACGCGTGGCGGGGCGCGACCGGCTACGACGATCTCCAGGAAGAAAACGCCCGCCTGCGGGCGCTGCTCGACGAGATCCGAGGCGATGCCATCAGCGAGGCCTCGGCTCGAGCCGAGCTGGCTGAGCTGAACGCCTTGCTCGGGATCGAGTACCTGGACGAAATCCCCGGCCAGGTGGCCCGCGTGATCGGTGGTTCGGCCGGAAACTTCGAGTCGTTCACGGTCGAACTCGATCGTGGTTCAGGCGATGGGATCGCGGTCGACATGCCGGTCGTGACCGAAGCGGGCCTGGCTGGTCGGGTGGTGCGGGTGGACCGATCTCGATCGTTGGTCCAGCTGATCTCCGATCCCGACTTCTCGGTTGGCGTTCGGTTCGCCAACTCCGGCGAGGTCGGACTCGGCCACGGCAACGGCGACGACCAACGCACGATGTTGGTCGACGAAGGCGTCTCGGCCGAGTCCGAGGTCGTTGTGGGCGAAGCGGTCACCACCGCAGGAGGCCGCAGTCGATTCCCGGGCGGCGTGCCGATCGGGGTGGTCAAGCAACTCCTGGGCGTGAGCGCGGCCGAGCAGAGCGTCGCCGTCGACCTGAGCGTTGATGTCGACAACCTCGACTTCGTCACCGTGGTCCTGTTCGACCCCGACGCCGTGCCGGACGCCGAGCCACTGGACCAAACGCCCCCGGACCAAACGCCGACGCCCCCAGACC
>JABDJW010000408.1 GCA_013002375.1 Acidimicrobiales bacterium
GTCAGGTCTGTGCTGGACTTTGCGGCGCACGTGCGTGCCCGAGAAACTCCTCGAGACGGGATTGCAGCTTTCGGAGGTCGGGTCGTTCGGACAAGAGGCAGCGCCACGTCTGCAATGCCGAAGCAACACCCGAGTGGCTGGCGTACGAGTAGCGCGAGGCGAGTGCGGAAAGCGTTTGCTGCCCGAGCTTCTGGCCAAGCGCGACGGCCAACAGGCGATCGACTCGGCGTTGCCCGAAGCTCGGGGTGCAGATCAACCGGGGATCTATGTCGAGGGCGTCCCCAACGGCGGCGTCGATTTCGTCCAGTGTGATGAGTCGGGCTGTCCGCTCGCGCATTGGCTTCGTCTCGTTCGTGATCGACGCATGGCCGAGTGCAGCCGCCCGGAAGCCATCGCCCCCAAAGACGGCCTGGTCGAAATCCGGTACGGGTTGGTTTGGCATCTCTTGAGCTACAAATCGCCCGTACGCCCTGGCACCGCGAGGGCCGAATTGCCGCAGAATATCAACGGTTGTCAGCCACGGCGGCACGCCGACGTCGCCCGCGTAGGCAGGGAAGCTCGACCACGGATAGGCCCGAAGGTCGATGCTTGAATCGTGCGCTACGGGGTTGCGGTGGATGTAGCGGCTGGCCTCGAGAAGGTAGGCGTCGCTGTCCACCACAAGTGCCTTGTACCGACCGCGAAAGACTGGACCGTCGGTCTCATGTCGCCGGTTGAAACGTTGCGCGTGCACACCGGCGATGTGCCTCATGACTCGATCGAGATTCGCGTGAGGCGTGTGAACCAGCAGGTGAAAGTGGTTTCCCATCAAGCAGTACGCATGGATCTCGACCGCGAAGCGCTCGACGGCTTCGCCAACGAGGGCGAGAAAGCTGCGCCGGTCGTCGTCGGTGAGAAAGATCGGGCGCTTTCCGGCTCCACGGTTCATGACGTGGTACCAGGCGCCGGGGTACTGAATTCGTAGTGGTCGTGACATGGTCGGAAAAGTACTGAAGGGGTGTGACAGTTCGCGGCGTAGTTCGATCGAGACCTGACCCCCAGGCCGCGCAGAGTCCAAGGCAGACCTGACCCCATTGGGGGGAACGGGCGCTGCTGTGTCGGGCGGCTGACAGGCGGGCGGGTGCGTTGGGGCGACGATGGGTGGGCCCGAAGTCGCCGGCGACGCCGGCGGCGCAAAGCCAAGGCGGTATGACATGAACAGCCAACGAGCCATGGTGGTGACGATGAGCCTCAAGACGGCCGAACGTGAGCGCGAGCCGACCTCGCCCACCGCGCGGCCGCTGGTCACCCAGCCCGCCCTGTTGCGTCGCGCCAAGGTATGGGCGCTCAAGCCGTCCTCGTGGAGCCCCGAAAGGGTCCGGCAGAACTACGTCGAGTCCGGTCTGACGCCGCGGGCCTGAAACTCGCGAGCATTGGGCGTCGCTCCTTTGCCAGACTGCTGGCATGACCACCGAGCCCGCCCCCGAACCTGACGCCCCGATCCCTGACGAGAAGGATTGGACGTGGGTGCTGGATCGGCCCTGTCCCGAATGTGGTTTCGAGGCCACCGATCTGACCCGAACCGACATCGCGCCGCTGATTCGCACCCAAGCGCAAGCGTGGCAGACCATGTTGGCGAGCGATGCCGACCTGCACACTCGGCCTTCGCCCCGGAGTTGGTCGCGGCTCGAGCTGGCGTGCCATGTACGCGATGTCTATGCGCTGTACGACTACCGGCTCGGCCTGATGCTCGACGAGGATGATCCGCTGTATCCGAACTGGGATCAGGACGAGACCGCGATCGAGCAGCGTTACCACGAGCAGGATCCGGCCGCGGTCGGCCCCGCCCTCGTCGCCGCCGCTGCCGAGTTGGCCGATCGGTTTGCCGGCCTGACCGAAGCCCAATGGACGCGCCCGGGGCGGCGCAGCGACGGTGCGTCGTTCACGGTCGACTCCTTCGCCCGCTACCTCGTGCATGACCCGCAGCACCATCTGTGGGACGCTGCGGGATGCCCGTAGCCCCGGTTCACGCATTCGGCGCCGACGCACTCGGCGACCATGACGCCACTGCAATCGCCGAACTCGTCGCCACCAGACAACTCCAGTGGGCCGAGGTGGCCGACGCCGCCATCGCGCGGGCCGAGGCGGTCGAGCCCCACCTCGACGCCATCGTCGTCGATACCTTCGCCCAGGCCCGAGCGGCGCGTCCGCTCGCCGGTCCCTTTGCCGGTGTGCCGACCTTCATCAAGGACATGAACGACGTCGTCGGCATCCCTACCCTGCACGGCTCGGCCGCGCTGGCCGATGCCGGCGCCCCGACCGTCGACGACCCGGTCGTCGCACAGCTGATCCAGTTGGGCCTGGTGAGCCTGGGGAAGACGACGATGCCCGAATTCGGCCTGACCTGTTCAGCCGAACCCGAGCGCGGCGTGCCGACGCGTAATCCGTGGAACACCGGCCACACCGCCGGCGGTTCGTCGACCGGTTCGGCCGCGCTGGTCGCCGCCGGGGTGGTACCGATCGCCCACGCGGCCGACGGTGGCGGGTCGATTCGTATTCCGGCCGCCGCCTGTGGTCTCGTCGGGCTCAAGCCGAGCCGCGGCCGGCTGATCCTGTCGAACACGCTGAAGGCCCAGATCGTCAAGATCGCGACCGATGGTGTCGTGAGTCGAACGGTTCGAGACACCGCTCGCTTCATGAGCGAGATCGAGAAGCTCTACCGAAACCCGAAGCTGCCGGAGATCGGCGTGGTCGATCGGCCGCTGGATCGCCCACTCCGCATTGCCGTCCTCACCGATACCGTCACCGGTGAGCCGATCGACGCGCCGACCCAACGGGCTGTGGACGAGACCCTCGAGCTGCTGGCGTCGTTGGGCCACCAGGTCGAGCCGATCCCGCTCGCCTTCGACGAGCGGTTCTCCTCCGACTTCGTCACCTACTGGGCGCTCGCCGCGTTCGCGGCAAAGAAGGGGGGCAAGCGTTCGTTCGATCCCGCCTTCGACCCCGAAGCACTCACGCCTCTCACCAAGGGCTTGGCCCAGCACTTCGTCCGTAACTCGTGGCGCACGCCCGCCGTCCTCGTCCGCCTCCAGCGCTCGGTTCGGCGCTACACCGAGATGCTCGACGGGTTCGATGTGTTGCTCACCCCGACCGTCACCCGGGTCCCGCCCGAACTGGGCCATTTCAGCCTGGCCCTCCCGTTCGAGGAGTTGTTTCCCCGGGTGGAGGCGTGGTGTGGGTTCACGCCGCTGGCCAACGCCACCGGCACGCCGGCCATCAGCCTGCCGCTCGGCCACGACGACGAAGCGAATTTGCCGATCGGCATGATGTTCGGCGCCCACGCGGGTGGGGAGCGCGTCCTTCTGCAGCTCGCCCTCCAGCTCGAGGCCGCTCAGCCCTTCCGGCGAATCGACGCCTGACGGCCCGTGACGCGGCCCTGACGATGTCGTCTGAACGGTCGGTCTACCGGTCGGTGCGGTGGCGTCGGCGCCCGTGGCGTTCGAGGGCGAGTTGCACGAGTTCGTCGATCAGCTGGTCATAGGGCAGGCCCGAGGCAGCCCACAGCTCGGGGTACATCGAGATCGGCGTGAAGCCGGGCATCGTGTTGAGTTCGTTGAGCAACCACCCGCGAC
>JABDJW010000424.1 GCA_013002375.1 Acidimicrobiales bacterium
GCCGAGACCAGCGCTGACGCGGTGAGCCACGGTGCCACCGGCAAGGGCAACGATCAGGTGCGGTTCGAGCTCGGGGCCTATGCGCTGGCGCCGGGCATCAAGGTCATTGCGCCATGGCGAGAGTGGGATCTCGGCGGTCGGGAAACGCTGCTGGCCTACGCGGCCGAGCGCGACATCCCGATCGAGCAGACCCGGGGCACCAAGTCGCCGTTCTCGATGGATGCCAACCTGCTGCACATCAGCTACGAGGGTGGCCCGCTCGAGAATCCCTGGACCGAACCACCGTCGGAGATGTGGCGCTGGTCGATCTCGCCCGAGGCCGCACCCAATGAAGGGCACTACCTCGAGGTCGAGTACCGCCAGGGTGACATCGTCGCCATCGACGGCAAGGAGCTGACCCCGGCCGAGGTGCTGACCGAGCTGAACCGGCTGGGCGGCGCCCACGGCATCGGCCGGCTCGACATCGTCGAGAACCGTTACGTCGGCATCAAGAGCCGCGGCGCCTACGAAACCCCCGGCGGCACGATCATGCTGAAGGCCCATCGGGCCATCGAGTCGATCACCCTCGATCGCGAGGTCGCGCACCTGAAGGACGAGCTCATGGCTCGTTATGCCAGCCTCATCTACAACGGCTACTGGTGGAGCCCGGAACGCCTGATGCTGCAGCAGGCGATCGACTACAGCCAACGGAAGGTGAACGGCACGGTTCGGCTGAAGCTGTACAAGGGCAACGTGATCGTGGCCGGCCGCAAGAGCGACGATTCCTTGTTCGACGCCAAGATCGCCACCTTCGAGGAAGACGAGGGCGCATACGACCAAGCCGACGCCGAGGGCTTCATCAAGCTCAACGCCCTTCGGCTCCGCACGTTGGCCGGCAAACAGGGCGGCCTCGGCGGTGCGTCGGCGCAGGGGAATCAGCGGTGAACGAACCGGACGACGCAGCAGCCCGGGGTCAGCTGTGGCATGGTCGCTTCGCCGGTGGCCCGGCCGAGGCCCTCCAGGCCCTCAATGACTCGCTGCCGTTCGACCGCCGCATGTTCCGTGAGGACATCGCCGGTTCCCGAGCCCACGTGCGGGGGCTGGTGCGGGTCGGTCTGCTCAACACCGACGAGAGCGATGCCATCCTGGCCGCCCTCGACGAGGTCGAAGCCGAGATGCAATCGGGCCAGTTCGGGTTCGAGGCATCCGACGAGGACATCCACACCGCGGTCGAACGCCGGGTGACCGAGATCGCCGGTCCGGCCGGCGGCAAGCTGCACACCGGCCGCAGTCGCAACGATCAGGTCGCCACCGACCTGCGGCTCTGGGTTCGGCGTGAGCTCCACGAGCTGGCCGAGCTGGTGCTGCAGTTCCAGGGCACCCTGCTGGCCCAGGCCGACAACGCCGGCTCGGCCCATCTGCCCGGCTACACCCACCTCCAGCAGGCCCAGCCGGTCACCTTGGCCCACCACCTGCTGGCGCACGGCTGGGCGCTGACCCGCGACATCGATCGACTGCTCGATTGCCTGGCCCGGGCCAACGTGTCGCCGCTCGGCGCGGGTGCACTGGCCGGTTCGTCGCTGCCCTTGGACCCCGATGGTGTCGCCGCCGAGCTGGGTTTCGCGGTGCGCTTCGAGAACTCGCTCGATGCGGTCAGCGACCGAGACTTCGTCGCCGAGGCCCTCTTCGGTCTGGCCATGATCGGTATCCACCTGTCTCGCATCGGCGAGGAACTGATCCTGTGGGCTAGCACCGAGTTCGGTTTCGTGACCCTCGACGACGCGTTCTCGACCGGTTCGTCGATGATGCCGCAGAAGAAGAACCCCGATATCGCCGAGCTGGCCCGCGGCAAGGCCGGGCGTCTGATCGGCAACCTCACCGCGCTGCTCACCACGGTGAAGGGCCTGCCGCTGACCTACAACAAGGATCTCCAGGAGGACAAGGAGCCCCTGTTCGACTCGTGCGACACCGTACGTCTCACCCTGCTGGCGCTCGATGGCATGGTCGGCACGCTCACGTTCAACACCGACCGCATGGCGGCCGCCGCCGACTCTCCGTATGCCGCAGCCACCGATCTGGCCGAGTACCTGGTGGTCGAGGGTGTGCCGTTCCGCGAGGCGCATGCCATCGTCGGCGCGCTGGTTCGCGACGCCCTGGCCGGCAAGGACTCGCTGGCCGGGTTGGTGGCGGCCCACCCCCAACTCGGTGCCGACGCTGCGGCTTTGCTCGAACCGGGCGTGTCCGTGCGACGCCGTACCACGCCGGGGGCCGGCGGGCCCGAAGCCGTCGCCGACCAACTGGTGCGGTTCACCGAGCAACTGGCCGCCGACCGGGCCCGACTGACCGACGGCCCGTGACGCCCGCGCCGAGCGCTGCGGTGGCGGCGATGGATCTGGCCCGCCGGGCCACAGCGGTCGCGCCCGATCTGCTCGGCCTCACCCTCGTCGGCACCGGCGGCACCTCGGGGCGCATCGTCGAAGTCGAGGCCTACGAGGGCATCGACGATCCGGCCAGCCACGGCTACCGCGGTCCAACGCCCCGGTCGGCCATCATGTTCGGTCCGCCCGGCGTCCTTTACGTCTACCGCAGCTACGGCATGCACTGGTGCGCCAACGTGGTGTGCGGCCCCGAAGGGGAATCGCATGCGGTGTTGATCCGGGCGATCGAGCCCTTGGCCGGACGGCCTGAGATGCGCCGCCGTCGCCGAGCCGACGAGGGCGATCGTTCGTGGCCGGACCGACAACTCACCAACGGCCCGGGCAAGGTGTGTGAAGCGCTCGGCATCGGTGAAGAACATCTCGGCGCTCGCCTCGGGGCCCGTCGGGGGGTGCGGCTCACCGGCCCCCGCGTCGAACCGGCCGGCATCGAACGCTCGCCGCGGATCGGCATAAGGGTGGCCACCGAGCGGCCCTGGCGATGGTTCGACGCGAGCAGCGAGTTCGTCTCCCGAGTGCCCAGGAAACGATGACCCGATGAGCGCGATGAAGCCGAACCCTGATCCGTCGGCCGCGTGGCTCGAAGTGGCCCGCACCCGCGATCCGGTGTTCCTCGATGAACGCCGGCGAATGCTCGACCTGCTCGTTCAGCACCCCGACTGCCTCGAGCGCACCAGCCGGCCGGGCCACTTCACCGGCAGCGCCTTGATCGTCGACCCATCGACGGCAACGATCCTGCTGCTGTTCCACACCAAGCTCCAGCTGTGGCTCCAGCCCGGCGGTCACGCCGACGGCGACGGCAACCTGGCCCACGTGGCGTGGCGGGAAGCCACCGAGGAAACCGGCATCGAGGGGCTCCGGGTCGTGCAGCGCCCGATCGACCTGGACATCCACCGCGTCGACCCGCCGGCCGAGGATGCGCACCTGCACTTCGATGTCCGCTACCTGGTCGTGGCCCCACCCGGCGCCCAGCCCAGCGGCAATCACGAATCCGAAGCGCTGCGTTGGGTCGACCTGACCGAGTTCGACGAGCTGGTGCCCGACGACAACACCCGCCGGATGGCTCGCCGGGCGCTGCACCGGCTGCGAACCCACGGGTTGACGGACGCTCGATCATCGGAGCGGTGAAGAACGGTCGGGGCCGCCTCGGCATCGTGGCCGTCGGGCGGTAAGACTGGGGGAGTGGATGACGAACGATTCGAGGTCCGGCGCGGCCCAGAACTGGAACGCCACGATCCCGAGGTCGACGGCCCCTACTGGACCGCCGGGCGGATCGGCCTGACCGCCCTGGTTTTGAGCATCGTGTTGTTTTGGGCCTGGGCGTTCTCCGGGCTGGTGAACTTCCCGTGGGCGCCGTCGGAGGTCAACGTCGACGAGATGGGCGACCAGGTGCTGGTGACCCGAGCCGATGCCGCCTGCGAGGTCGCGCAGGACCGCATCGACGTTCTGCCCCGGGCCAACACCGTCGGCTCACCGGCCGAACGAGCCGATCTGGTCGTCCTGGGCAACGAGATCATCGTCGAGCTCCTGCGCGAGCTGCGGACCCTCACCGCCGACAACGCCGACGACCAGTTCTCCTACGACGAGTGGCTCGACGACTGGGACATCTATCTCAGCGATCGCGAGCGCCACGTCGAGCGGCTGCGCACCGAGGGTGACGTGCGGTTCCGGCTCACCGATGTCGGCACCCAGCATCTCACCAACGGCATCGACGGCTTCGCCCGGGTCAACGACATGGACAACTGCGAAGTCCCCCGCGACCTCTGAGCTGCGTGACCTCTGAGCTGCGTGACCTCTGATCTGCGTGACCTCTGATCTGGGCGAGCTTTGACCTGGGCGATCTCTGACCCCGGCCCGACCTTGATAGTCAGGGGTTGATGTAGACGGTCACCGTGTCGCCGGCCATGACGGTCGAGCCCGGTCTCGGGGCCTGGCGGTACGCCAACCCGGCCCGCTCCGGCGTGTATTTGGACGGTTGTTGTTCGATCAGCTGCACCACATTCAGGCCGAGGGCCTGGAGCTGGGCCACCGCGTCGGGCCCCGGTTTGCCGGTAACCCGCGGCACCACGATGCCCGGCGTCGATGGCGGTATCGAGATCTCCAAGTTGATCGTGCGGGCCGTCGTGACCTCCCCGCCGGCCGGCACCTGCACCATCACCAGGCCGGGCCGGGTGCCGTTGGTCTCTTGTTCGAGCAGGTTCACCGAGAAGCCCGCTTCGGCCAGGATGAGCTCGGCTTCCTCGGCCTTGAGCCCCTCGACGTCGGGCACCAGCTTGGGCGGCGGCGGGATGTAGATCGTGGTGGTCGTGGTGGTCGACGAGGGGGGAGGCTCGCCGAACTCCGTTGCCGGCGTCTCGCCGTGGAGCGCAGCCATCGTCTCGCCCCAGATCTGCGCCGGCCAGGTACCGCCCTGCACGATGATGTCGGTGGTCGGCGGCCGCATGGGAATCTGGCCCTCGGGGAAGCCGACCCAGACCGCGGTGACGTACTCGGGCGTGTAGCCGACGAACGTGGCGTCGGCGTTGTTCTGTGCCGTGCCGGTCTTGCCCGCGGCGGGCCGGCCGATCTGGGCTCGGGTGCCGGTGCCGTCGGAGATGACCTGGGTGAGGGCCCAGGTGATCTGGCGGGCGACGTCGGAGCTGAGCACCGGCTGCGGCTGCACATTCTGGGGCGGGGTGCAGAGGATCGTGCCGTCGGCTCGCTGGATCTCGGTGACGAAGATGGCGTCGCGTTGCAGGCCGTCGTTGGCGAAGGTCTGGTAGGCGCTGGCCATGTCGAGCATGGTGACCTCCACACCGCCGAGGATCGCAGATGGCACCGGCACGAAGTCGGTTTCGACGCCGAGTTGGTGGGCCATGTCCTTGAACTGCTCCGGCCCGAACACGGCGAGATCGCCGGTGATCATCTGGGCGAAGACGGTGTTGTACGAGTTGCGGGTGGCCTCGGCGAGAGTGACCGTGCGGCCGCCGCCGCCGCTGCGTACCGTCCAGGGTTCGCCGTTGTTGCTGAAGACCATGCGGGATTCGGCCTTGTAGGTGCGGGTGATCGGCACGCCGACGTTGAGCGCGGTGGCCAGGCCGATCGGCTTCATCGATGAGCCGGCCTGCCGGCCGTTGCCCATGGCCAGGTTGACCTTGGCGTCCTCGTCCTCGCCGAAGAAGTCGCGGCCACCGACCATGGCGACGACGTTGGCGGTGCCGACCTCCATCACCACCACGGCGGCATCGGGATTGGTTTCGTTGTCGGGGATGATGGCCTCGACCGCATTCTCGGCTTGGCGCTGGGTGACCGGGTCGAGGGTGGTCTGAATGGTGAGACCGCCCTCGAACAACAGGTCGGTGCGCTCGTCGATGTCCTCGGGAAGCCCAGGGCATTCCTCGGGGCCCGAGAGGAACCAGCGGCGCACCTCCTCGACGAAATGGCCGCCGACGTAGCGAATGTCCTCGACGTCCTGCTCCTGCACCAGGTCGGCCATGTTGTCGTCGTTGGCTTCGAGGAACTGGTCCTCGGTGATGTACTCGTTGATCAGCATCCGATTCAGGACCTGCTCGCGACGGTCGATGGCGCCGTCTCGGTTCTCGTAGGGATTCAACGCTCCCGGGCGCTGAATCAGGCCGGCCAGGAGCGCGGCCTGCGGGAGTTCGAGCTCCATCGCGGTCTTGCCGAAGTAACGCTGCGCGGCGGCCTCGACCCCATAGGCGCCTTCGCCGAAGTAGACCCAATTGAGGTAGCGCTCGAGGATGTACTGCTTGGAATAGCGATCCTCGAACTGGCGGGCGAGGATGATCTCGTCCCATTTGCGGCGGAACGAGTCGTCGCTGCGGTCGAGGAAGACGTTGCCCACGTACTGCTGGGTGATCGTCGAGGCACCCTCTGATTTGGAGCCGGCCTCGATGTTGCGCACCGCGGCCCGCAGGATGCCCCGGAAATCGAAGCCGCTGTGGTCATAGAACCGTTCGTCCTCGATGGCGATCACGGCCTGCTGCAGGATTTCGGGGATCTCATCGAGGGTGACGGGAATGCGATCCTGTTCGGCTTCGAGCCTGACGATCTCGTCACCGTTGCGGTCGAGGACGATCGAGGTCTGCGCCACCGGCGGTTCTTCGGGCGGGATGAGATCGCGCGTGGTGTAATCGAACATGTCGCACGAGGTGGCCAGAAGCGCGAGCGCGACGAGCGCGGCCGGGAGTCGGCCCATGAATGAACGCGGCATGGGCCCAATTCTTGTCGATCAGAGGCCAAAAGCGACGGCATCAGCCACATTCGATGGCAGAATCTTCGCAGCCACCAAAGCAGCCGAACCGCGATCCACCGGGTCGACGGCGTGGTCGAAGGAGCGTTCGTGGGCCACACAACCGAGGGAGCCGCCGACCTCCTGGCTGATCTGGAGGCCCGGGGCTTGGTGCACGACACCACCGATCGCGCCGAATTGGCTGCGGCGCTGGCCGCCGGGCCGATCACCCTCTACCACGGCATCGACCCTTCGGCCGACAGCCTGCACATCGGCAACTTCGTCGGGGTGCTGATGCTGCGCCGCTTCCAGGATGCCGGGCACCGGGTGGTGGTGTTGGTCGGCGGCTCGACCGGCATGGTCGGCGATCCGGGCGGGCGAAGCGAGGAGCGCAACCTGCTCGACGAGCAAGCGCTGGCCACCAACGTCGCCGGGATTCGCGGCCAGCTCGAACGGCTCGTCGACTTCGATCGCGCCGACGGTGCCGAGCTGGTCAACAACTACGACTGGACCAGAAACGTGGGCGTGCTCGAGTTCCTCCGCGACGTGGGTAAACACGCCACCGTCAACCAGATGGTGGCCCGCGATTCGGTGAAGTCGCGGATGGCCAGCGAGCACGGCATCAGTTACACCGAGTTCAGCTACATGTTGCTCCAGGCCTTCGACTACTGGTGGCTGCACGAGAACAAGGGCGTCACCCTGCAGATCGGTGGCTCGGATCAATGGGGCAATATCGCCCAAGGGGTCGATCTGATTCGACGGCGTTCTCGGTCGGCGGTGCACGCGTTGACCTGGCCGCTGATCACGCGGGCCGATGGTCAGAAGTTCGGCAAGTCCGTCGACGGTGCCGTGTGGCTCGACCCGGAGCGCACCCTGCCCTACGAGTTCCACCAGTACTGGCTGAACACCGCCGACGCCGATGTCGAGCGGTTCTTGCTCCAGCTCACCCTCGTGCCGCTCGACCGGGTGCGCGAGGTCATGGCGACCCACGCGGAGGCGCCGGAGCAACGGCAGGCGCAGCGGGTGCTGGCCGACGAGGTCACCGCGCTGGTGCATGGCCCGGAAGAAGTCACCCGCGCCAACCTCGCCCGAGCCGTGTTGTTCGGTGGTGAAACACCCACCGGCGAGAGTCTCGATGCGCTGCGGGGCATCGTGCCCGAGACCACGGTGACCGCCGATGCGGTGCAGGGTGACCTGCTCGAGCTGCTGGTGGCCACCGGACTGGCCAAGTCCAAAGGTGATGCCCGCCGGTCGCTCGCCGACAATGCCTACGCGGTCAACGGCGTCAAACTCGACGGCCGTGACCAACTGGTCGCCGACGACGTGATCGAGGGCCGGGTGCTGCTGCTCCAGAAGGGCAAAAAGACGCGCCACTTGGTGCACGTCGACCCATCTTGATCGCTCTCAGATCCTGTCGTTTCGGCCCGGGCCGGAAAACTTTGGAAAAACGCGGCGAAATCGCGCTGAGCGGGTTGCCAACCCCCAGGTCCGTCGTTAACGTAGTGCTTCGCTTCAACCGCGACCCTCGGGTCGGCCTGAAGCGCTGAGCGGACACCTCCAGTCCGATCCGGCCGCTGCTCTCGAGCTGCCCCGGGCGACTGTGTGTCTCAAGCTGCAAGCCAGCTTGCTCCTTGAAAACGGAATAGAGGACGAAATTGCCAGTGCGGGCGTGCGCACCGCGATGATGCGAGTCATCGCAAACAGCACGTACCGACAATTCCGCCGACCACGTACACCCCTTCCTCCACGGTTGGGGAGTCGAGTCGGCAACACAATGAAAAATCCGGAACGCACCGAAGCTTGAGCTTCGGACGTTTCAACAACGCAACCAAAGCTCAGCTTTGTCGTGTTCCATTGGAGCAAACTCGTAGGCACCTCGAGTAAGTGTTGTGGTTTCGGCCACCACGCGAGCACGGGGTGTGCTCATGATTGACGATCGGTCCAGCGCATCCTTGTGAAGCGCCGGCACGGTCAGAGATATTGACGGAGAGTTTGATCCTGGCTCAGGACGAACGCTGGCGGCGGGCCTAATACATGCAAGTCGAACGCTCTCGACCTTCGGGTCACATGAGAGAGTGGCGAACGGGTGAGTAACACGTGAGAAACCTACCCTTGAGTTTGGGATAAGCAGAGGAAACTTTGTCTAATACCGAATGCCTTGTCCGGATCGCATGATCTGGTCAAGAAAGCTCCGGCGCTCAAGGAGGGTCTCGCGGCCTATCAGCTTGTTGGTGAGGTAACGGCTCACCAAGGCATCGACGGGTAGCTGGTCTGAGAGGACGATCAGCCACACTGGGACTGAGACACGGCCCAGACTCCTACGGGAGG
>JABDJW010000024.1 GCA_013002375.1 Acidimicrobiales bacterium
CGTCTGGTCGATCATGACCACGGCGTCGTCGTCCCAATCGATCGTGCGCATGCTGCGATTGTGGGGGACCGATCGGGGTCTGCCAACTTGGTCACGTGGATGACCTCTACCGAGCGGGTGAAGCGACCGATTTCCCGGGTGTGCTCGGCCAGTGCGTCTACTGCACGCGCCTCATCGGCAGCGACCCGAATCTGGTGTTGCACGGGGGTGGCAACTCCTCGGTCAAGGTGCCGTACGAGGACATCACCGGAAGGACGATCGAGGCCCTGTACGTGAAGGGCTCGGGCTGGGACATGGCCACAATCGAGACGCCCGGCTTCACCCCGTTACCGATCGATCGCATGCGGTCGCTCCTGCAGCTCGACGAGCTCAGCGACCCCGACATGATGCGCGAACTGGCGTCGGCCAAGCTCGATCCGGGCGCGCCCAATCCATCAGTCGAGACCCTGCTCCACGCCTACCTCCCCCACCAGGCGGTCCAGCACAGTCATGCCGACTGCATCGTGAACCTGACCAACGTGGGCAACGGCGCCGACGTGGTAGCCGACGGTTTCGGCGACCGCGTCCTCACCATCCCGTACGTCAAGCCCGGTTTCGACCTGGCCAAGCTGGTGCGCGACATGTGGTCGGACCACGGCCGCGACGACCTACTCGGCATGGTGCTGCTCAACCACGGGCTCTTCACCTTCGGCGCCGACAGCGCCGAGGCCTACCGGCGCCACGTCGAGCTCATCTCAGCGGCCGAGACCTGGCTCGACCGAAACGCCCCACCGGCCGTGGGCGACCCTCCCTCCCTCCCCGATGTGCTGTTGACCGACTTGGCCGATCTGCGCCGCGAGCTCTCTGCGGCCGCCGGTGCACCACTGATCGTCGAGCGCCACACCTGCGACACCGTCCGCACGTTCGTCCGGCGGGCCGATCTCGCCGACCTGGCGACCCGGGGGCCCCTCACGCCCGATCACATCATCCGCACGAAACGGACGCCGCTGATCGGCACCGATGTCGCCGGCTTCGTGACGCAGTACGAGCAGTACTTCGCGGCCAATCAGGCCCGGTCCGACGATGAGCTCACGATGCTCGATCCGGCGCCGCGGGTGGTGCTCGACCCGATGCTCGGCATGATGGCGGCCGGCGGCACGCCGGGTGCAGCGCGCGTGGCCGCCGACATCTATCACCACACGATGCCGGTGCTGGCCCGCGCCGAGGACCACCTCGGCGGCTATGTGGCACTGTCCGAGGCCGACCTGTTCGACATGGAGTACTGGGACCTCGAACAGGCCAAACTGCGCCGGGCCGGCCCACCACCTCCGATGGCGGGCTATGTCGCCCTGGTCACGGGAGCCGCTTCCGGCATCGGCCGGGCTTGCGCCGACGCCCTGCTCGCGCACGGTGCGGCAATCATCGGCCTCGACCGCTCACCCGCCGTCGAGCGCGACGAGGTCAATCAACTCGGCATCACGACCGACGTCACCGACCCCGCCGCCCAGGCCGCCGCGCTCCGAGTCGGCGTCGAGCGGTTCGGCGGGATCGACATCGTGGTCTGCTCGGCCGGAGTCTTCGGCCCGACCATGCCCATCGCCGACCTGAGCGCCGAGGACTGGCGAGCGGTGATGGCGGTGAACCTCGACGCGGTGGCCGATCTGTTGCGCCAGACCCATCCACTGCTGGCTCGCTCACCGGTCGGCGGCCGGGTGTGCCTGATCGGTTCGAAGAACGTCCCCGCCCCCGGCCGAAGCGTGTCGCCGTACTCGGCATCCAAGGCGGCCCTCACCCAGCTCGGGCGGGTCGCCGCGCTCGAATGGGCTGCGGACGGTATCCGCGTCAACACGGTGCATCCCGATGCGGTCTTCGACACCGGCTTGTGGACGGACGAGACCCTGGCCATGCGGGCCGCCGCCTACGACATGACCGTCGAGGAGTACAAGCGCCGCAATCTGCTCCGGACCGAGATCACTTCGAGCGACGTCGGCCGGGTCGTGGCAGCATTGTGCAGCAACGACTTTGCCGCGACCACCGGTGCGGAGATTCCCATCGATGGCGGAAACGAGCGAGTGATCTGAAGACCGTCCGATTCGACCAGACGATGCGAGCAGGAGAAGCCACGCCATGAGCTACCAGATCTTGAATGAGCGGACCGTCAGCGACTACCTCGAATCGAAGCCGGACCTGTTGCGGGCCAGCGGTATCGACCCGACGCATCTGACCGTCACCGAAGTCAGCGACGGCAACCTCAACCAGGTGTTCATCTGCCGGGACGACGCGGGCCAGTCGTTGTGCATCAAACAAGCGCTTCCCTACCTGCGGGTGGCCGGAGAATCGTGGCCGCTCAAGCCGGAGCGAGCGGCCGCGGAGGCCCGCAGTTTCGCGGTCGGAGCCGAGCTGAGTCCCGATTCCACGCCGGGCTACCTGGGATTCGATGCCGAGAACTTCGTGCTGGCCATGCAGGATCTCTCCGACTGGACGGTTTGGCGAACTGCGTTGATGCACGGCGAGATCCACCAGGGCGCGGAAGCCGATTGCGGACGTCATGCCGCCCGGATGGCGGTCGGTACCTCGTTGTTCGGCATCGATCCCGAGGTGCTCAAGAACCAACACGCGGCATCGATGAACGGCGAGCTCTGCCGCATCACCGAGGACCTGGTCTTCACCGAACCGTTCATGGTGCACGAGCGCAACAGCTTCCACGACGGCGTCGCCGATGCGGTCGCGGCGCTGCGTCACAACGAGGCGCTTCTGGCCCAGGTGTCGATGTTGAAACTCGACTTCATGACGCGGGCCGAAGCCTTGATTCACGGCGACCTGCACACCGGGTCGGTGATGGTCCGTCACGACACCGGCTCGACCGACAAGGGCCATGCCAAGGTGTTCGACGGCGAGTTCTGCTTCTACGGCCCGATCGGATTCGACCTCGGAGCCCTGTTCGGCAACTACCTCGCCGCGGCCGAACGGGCCGCGGTTCTCGACCGGCCGACCGAGTTCCGGGCGTGGGTGCGCAGCCTGCCCGCCGCGACGTGGGAGGCGTTCGAATCCGAGGTCCGGCTGCTGTGGCCGACGCGAGTCGATGACTCGTTCGGCGACGACTTCCTCGACCTGTGGCTCGACCGCATCAAGGCCGACGCCATCGGCTACGGCGGGTGCAAGGCCATCCGCCGCATCGTCGGCTTCGCCAAGGTGGCCGACATCGAAGAACTGCCCGAGCCCCAACATGTCACCGCGGCCAACCAGGTGTTGACCACCGCCACCGAATGGATCCTCGACCGCGAGAATCGAACTCCCGCCGAGCTGCTGGGCTAGCCCGAGGCCAACTTCTCCGCGGCCCGGAGGGCCAGTGCGTAGATACTCAGGACGGGATTGAACCCACCGTTGCTGACGTGCAGCGAGCCATCCATCACCCACAGGTTGTCGTGGCCGTGGACGCGGCCCCATCGGTCGGTGACGCTGGTGACGGGGTCGTCGCCCATGCGGCAGGTGCCCGCTTGATGTTGGCCGGCCCCGAACGGTCCGGCCGGCGGGAACATCCAGGTCTCGGTGGCGCCGCTGGCCTGCAGCCACGCCTGGGCCCGGTGCCGATGCACATCGGATGCCTTCACCGTGTCGGGGTGATACGCACCACCCCACTTGGCCACCGGTGCCCCGTGCTTGTCGAGCACCCCGTCGGCCAGCGTGATGCGACAGTCGGGCGTCGGGATCTCCTGAATCGGGCCGTACAGGTGGCTGGTGCGCAGGTACAGATCCCGCATGGCCGACTTAGCGTCGAGCCCCCACCGCGGCGTGCCGGGCGGCAAGGCCCAGGCATGATGCAGGATCGGCAGCTTGATGACCTCGTTGTGGATCGCACCGCCGATCACACCCGACGCGGGATCGTGGTTGTAGTCGCACGTACCGATGGTGACGCCCGGCCCGTTCATGTCGATCACCGGGTCGTCGAACAGCCCGAACGCGAACACGTAGTGGTGGCCCTGGAGATGGCGCCCGACCTGATCGGTGCCGTTGCCGATGCCGTCGGGGTGCGCGCCGCTGCGCGATGCCAGAAGCAGCCGGGCCGACTCCATCGCGCCGGCGGCAACGACGACCTGGCCGCCGCGGACGTGTCGTCGAGCGCCGGTGGCCCACTGCACCAGATCGACACCGGTGACACGGCCTGCGGCATCGACGGTGATCTGTTCGGCCCGGGTGCCGGTGACGAGATCGCACCGGCCGGTCTGCAGCGCGGCGATGACATAGGTGTTCCACGAGCCGTTCTTGGCATCGGACGGACAGGCGAAGCCGACGCACTCGCCGCAGCCGACACACTGGGCCCGCCCGTTGTAGGGCTCCGAGTTGATCAGCAGCGGCACCGGCCCGACGTTCAAACCCAACGCCTTGGCCCCTTCGGCCAGCCGCTCCCCTTCCGGGTCGAGCCCGAACGGCTTCATCGGATACGGCCGCGATCGATGGCCCATGACGGGGTGGGCCGAGCCATCGCCGCAGACCCCGAGCTCCCACTCGGCCCGGTCGTAGTACGGCTCGAGCTCGTCGTAGTCGAGGGGCCAATCGGCCAGCGACGACCGGTCGGGCACGCCGTAGATCGAGGCCAGGCGGAAATCTTCGGGGAGCAGGCGCCAGGCCATGCCTTGGTAGACCCGGGCGCCGCCGCCGACGGTCATGGCGTTGTTCGACCACATCATGTCCCACGGCTTGTTCACCACCAGCTCGTCGTGGCTACCGTCGCCGGCGTACACCCGCGGATTGCCGTCGTCGTCGGGGCCGGTGTTGTGGCCGTAGGTCGACAGGCGGTGGTTGGCCAGGTGATCGCGGCCCACGTCGTCGTAGTGCTGGAATTCGTCGCGATCGACGAGCAGAACCCGTAGCCCGGCTTCACAGAGCACGCCGGCCGCGGTGCCGCCGCCGGGCCCCGCGCCGATGATCACCGCATCGTACCCGTCGTCGATTGCGCCGAATTCGGTCGTGCTCAGCGCGGTGTGGCTGATGGCAACACCGGCCCCGCGGCTGGGCCCCGGTTCGTAGCCGACCATCGGCCACGCCGGCGTGCCGGGCGTCGCGTAGAAGACCTCGGTGGCCACCTTGATCAGCGCATCGAGAAAGCGATAGGGCGTGACGTCGGCCCACTCGGTCTCGACCGCACTGTGCTCGATCGTGGTGAGCAGCGCGTCCTGTTCGTCGCTGGTCAGGTCGAGGATCGATCGCTGGTGGCGGTGCTGGGCTTCGACCTCGAGGTGCGCGCTCCCCGGGTTGATCGACCGCTCCCAGTACTTTCGGTGGTGGGTGGCGGCCAGCTCGCGGAGGCGGGGCTCGAGGCCCGGATCGTCGATACCGGCATGGGCATCGGCGGGCAGGACTCGCGCCAGGGCGGCCCGGGCGATCGGATCGTCGACGCCCTCGCCACTCACAACAGCTGGGCCTCGGCGTCGGCGATGATCCGCTGGAGGTGCAGGCCGCGGGCTGCGTCGAGCGGATGCCCGCCCTGGGCGACCGCTTCGACGAACTCGCCGGTGATCGTGTCCATGGCCGGAAAGGCGCCGGAGCAGTCGACCTCGACAACTCCTTCGCTCGAGTACAGCTCGGCCCCAGCTCGGAAGACGTCGTTGCCCACCGTCGCCGACATCGTCGCGGTGCTGATCACGCCGGACTCGTGCTCGAGCTGGAGGGTGATCCACGAGCCCAGATCGCCGGCCGCGCGGACCCCGACGACCGGACCGATCGCGGCGTCGAGCAGATCGATGACGTGCGGGCCGAGATCGACCAGTGCGCCCCGCTCGAGCCGCCACGGTGTCGCGAATGGTCCGCCCAGCAGCGCCCCGCTCAGAAACCGGCCGGCACCACCGATCGGCTCGATCTCGGCCGCGTCGGCCAGGAAATCGTGTACCACCGGCGCGTATCGCCAGGTGAGCACGACCTGGCTGACGACACCGGCGGTGGCCACTGCGTCCACCAAGGCTTCGGCCTCGGCCACGCTGCCGCCGATCGGCTTCTCCAGCAACAGGTGACAGCCGGCGCGGGCCGCCTCGATCGCCAGCTCGGCCTGCACGGACGGCGGGACCGCGAACGCGACGGCCTCGCATTGCTCGAACAATTCGGCGGTGCTGGCCACCGCGACCGTCACGTTGGCGGCGGCGAGTTCCGCAGCTGCTTCGGGGCGCCGGGCCCAGATTCCGACGAACTCCACCTGGGGCTCGGCGGCCAGCATCGGTGCGTGCACGAATTGGGCCCAGGGCCCGGCGCCGACCAGCCCCACCCTCATGCGAAGACCTCGTAGGCAGCCCGCAACGCGGGGATCGGCTCGGCCCGGGGCATGAACTCGTGCCCGACCCAGCCGTCGTAGCCGAGGTGCGTCAGCAGGCCGGCGATCGAGCGCCAGTTGACCTCCTGGCGATCGTCGAGATCGCGCCGCCCGGGTGCCCCCGCGGTGTGGATGTGGCCGATCAGGTCGAGGTTGGCCTTGATGGTGCGGGTGAGGTCACCCTCCATCATCTGCATGTGATAGGCGTCGAACAGCACCTTCAGCCCGGGCGAGCCCACCCGGCGGACGACCTCGAAACCCCACCAGCTGCGATCGCACTGGTAGCCGGGATGGTCGACCTTGCTGTTGAGCAGCTCCAGCAGCAGCGTGACCCCCGCGGCCCCGGCCTGCGCGGCCAATGGAGTGAGTCCGGCGACGCAATTGGCGATCGCCAGCTCGTCGTCAGGTGCGGCGGGGTCGACCGTGTTGCCCGAGAAAACGATGACGAACGGCACACCTCCCGCCGCCGCGGTGTCGATGGCTGCGGCCACGGCGGTGGTCAGCTCCGGGTGGAGCGCCGGATCGTTGAAACCCCGCTCGATCTCGTGGCCGATCATGGTGACCATGGCCAGGCCGGCGTCGGCGACGGCCGGCCAGAGCTCCTCGGGGGCCATCTCGACGCCGGCGTACCCCATCTCGGCCGCCGCCTTCAGCACCTCGAGCTGTTCGTCGGGATCCGGCGTGCCCATCAGGAACGACCACCACGCAAACGACTGCTTCATGGCCTCACTCTTGCATTGCGCGGCCAGGTGAGGGAATTTCGTCGCCCGCGGAGGAGAACCGAAAGGGGCGACCCGTTGGCACGAGCCGCCCCTCCGGTGTTCGTTCAGGGCTTGATCAGCCCAGTCCCGAGATTCAGTCGTCGTCCACGATGATGATGATGCCGAGCCCGAAGAATGAGGCAACGTCGATCACCGCATTGGGGCTTGGGCTGTTCAAGGTGAAGACTCCCCACTCGCCGTACAGCAGCGGTGGTTCGGCCACGCTGTCGGTGACGATGCTGACAGGAAACGTGACCTCGGTGGCACCGGCCGGAATGGTGATGTTGCCACTGGTCGCCACGAAGTCGCTGACCGGATGGGCGACCAGGGGGTTCGCCGGGATGTCACCGGTGGCGAAGTTGACGGTGACGTCCACCGGGAAACTGTAGGCAGTGCCGGTGCCGTCATGCATCTGGATGACCGGGTTGGCCGTGTTGGCACCTCCCGTGCCTTCGGCCACGACCGTCCCGAAGGGCCGGATGTGAGGCGCCGGTCGGGAGTTCAGCGTGATGTTGCCGGTTTGACCGAAGAAACCATCGACCCGCAGGTGGTAGGTGGTTCCCGCCGTTGCCTGGAAGGTCAGCAGTGACGAGTTGACGCTGGCTTGACTGCCCCCTTGGTCGTCGCAGGCGACTTCGGTCAGCGCATCGACAGCATTTCCCGTGTAGACGGAAAGCACGGTGTCGAAAGCGGAGCCGATCGTGTCGAACGTGACCGGACCGGTGCTCGGAGCGGTCCAGGACCACCACGCCGAAGACGAGTTGGGCGAACCGAAGTCACAGGACGGATCTGGCTCGCCAACCTGGTTGGTGAACCCTGCGTTGCTGCCGGTGACGGTGTCGCTGGGGCCACCGATCGTATTCGCACAACTGAAATCGTCGTTGTGGGTACTGGGCAAGCAACCTCGCGTGGTGAGCACGATGTTGCCGGTCTCGTTGGCGATGCCATCGACCTGGACGTGGTAAGTCGTTCCGACCGCAGCACTGAATGTGACCGACGAGTCGAGCCCGTCGAGACCGCTGTTGTTGTCGCAGGCGACGATCACTTCAGAGTTGAGGTCGGCGCCGGTATAGATCGCGATATGGGTATCGAAGTCCGAGCCGTTCGTGTCCATCGTGACCGAACCCGATGCCGGTGCAGTCCACGTCCACCACGCGCTGTTTCCGGTGCCGACGCCGCCCGGAGACGTGCAGTAGAACAGCTCGCCTACCTCGGCCGTGTACCCCGCATTGCTTCCGGTGACGGTCGCGGTCGGGCCGCCCAGCGGATCGGCAAAGTGCCACAGGTCGTTGGTCGGGTTGCAGCCGCCTGGCTCGGTGATGTCCCAGCTGTACCGGCCGATGTTGCCGTAGTTGTCGAAGCCGGTCGGGGGTGCGCCGAACGGGTCGCCGTTCGCGAATGGGAACACCACGATGGTGTACGCCTGCCCCGCGACGAGGGTCTCAGTCATCGTTTCGCCCATACCGGTGGCGAGGTCGTTGCTGACTCGGACCGGCGAATTCGCCTGCTGCTGCAGGAAGACGCCACCCGGGCCATAGATCTGGGTGAGCAGACTGAGGTTGGGGCTGACCGACGCCGGATTCGCATTGAACGTGAACGGGCCCGAACACGGTGCGATGTACCTGAGGCTGTCGATGTCGCCGGCTGGTGTGGCACCGATCAGGTAGTCCTGGCCCTCCACCACGTCTTGGGTCGACGCGACGCTGCCACCCGCTTCGTCGGCGAGAGCAGCGAGTCCGTGCGATGCCATGACCGCATAGTCGTCTTGGGCGTTGGTTGCCCCCACATAGCCGCCGGCGCTCCACTGGCTGACCGGCTCGTAGAGCTCGATGCCCATGATCGGGGCCCACATGTCGTGGCCCAGGTAGTACTCGTCGGCGCCTTGGCCGTCGTGGGTCAGACCCAGAACGTGGCCGGCTTCATGCGGGGCGATGGCGGTGATGCCCTTGGCGCTGTCGCCGTAAGCCGGGTTCCCCGGGAAGGCCCACGCCGGTTGGGCGAAGTCGTGGTTGGCCCCAATCCAGTCGAACGTGCCGACCGCGGCGATACCGCCACATCCGCCGGTTGGGCCGTAGGTGCAGTCGCCTGGCAGGCCGGCGGTGTCGGTGATCACGACTCGGGTGCCGAAGTTCTGGTCGGCCAACGACGCTCGGTTGATCGCGGCATAGCCGGGATCTTCGGTCGTCACGTCAACATCGAAGGCGGCGAAGTCCTCGGCGGTGCGCTGCCATACGCTTTGAATCGTGTCGAGCTCGGATTGGCTGAAGCTGGCGCCGTTGCCGTCGGTGTCCCATGGCAGGGCGGTCAGCGCGTTACCGCCGTTCCAGCCGGTGCCGGCCGGAAGGTTGTACCCATCGAAGTCGAGATAGATCACCTTGGATGAACCGGGTCGGGAGTGCAGCAGAAACGTTTGACTGTTTGGAAACGGCCCGGCCGCCACGCCGCCGGCGGCGACTTCGGGTTCCTCGTGTTGGCCGTCTTCCCCGATATGGACGTCCGCGCCCACCTCGAACACATCGACCATGATCAAGATGCCGTCGGCCGAGAGGTGCGCGGCGCTGTCGTTCGCCAATGTCTGGCTGAGGGCCTCGACAGTCTGACCGTTCTGCTGGGCAGCTTCGGCGAGCTCGGCTGGGGTCAGCGCGTCGAGAACATCGGGCCCAGCGGTGAGGCCGGGGAGAACACCGCTGAGGGTGATATCAGGCGGCGAGGACACTACCGGCACCGGCGCGCCGCCCTGGGCTTGTTCCGGATCGGCGATGGGCACCTCATCGGTTCCGTCTTGGGCATTCGCCCCGCTGGCAAATGCCACGCTCGCGCTGAAGAGCGCGAACACGACCAGAAGCTTCACATACTTCATGGCTCGGTTCCCCCGCTTGTTGTCGAAGGCGTGGTGGCCTTCCCACAACGGTTTAGGTCTTGTCTCAGCTTCTGTCGATTCTGAGGCTTCCGTCACACCAGAGCGACCCGCCGACCACTACCCCATCGTCGCGACCATCGACTGCCATGACTGCCGGTAGGACGTGAGTCGGGGGTCACTCCGGTCGCGGAATGTAGAGCCGTTCGTCCATCGGCACGTAGAACTCGTCGAGGTTGGTGGGGACCTGGGCCTCGAGACCGAGGAAACGTCGACCGCTGTCGCTCAGTGACTCGATGATCTCGGGGGTCACCATGCGGGGATAGTCCAGCCGCTGCTTCATCCACTGCCGCACCCCGAAGAACGAGCAGGCGTAGCGCGCGTCAGGCGTCATGTTCAGCCCGCCCCGGTGCCACACCCGGGGGTTGAAGATCACGACGTCGCCGGCCTTGCGCACCACCCGTACCGCACCGGCGTAGAACTCCTCATCGGAGGGCCGTTCGCGCTGCCGGTGGGAGCCGGGCAGGTACCACGTCGCACCGTTGTCCTCCTCGAAGTCGACGAGGGCGAAGGTGCAGATCAAGCCCAGCGTGTAGTCGGGCGCGAAGCGAGCGGTGTCGACGTGGACCTCGGTCGTGTAGTTCTCGGCACCGGACTGCAGGGTGTTGGTGGCGCAGGCGTAGAGCACACATCCATCGCCGAGGACCGCCCGAAAGACCTGCAACATGATTGGGTTCTCCAGCAACCGGACGAACTCCGGACCTTTCATCACCAGATCCCACGCGATGAACTCGTGTTTGCCCGGGCGGCCGCCGAACTCGGCTTGCTCCTGCTCGATGGCCCGGTCGATCGCGGGCTTGAGCGCTTCGATCTGTTCGGGCCCGATCGCGTTGGGCACGATCGAGAAGCCGTCGCGTTCGATCTCCTGGACCGTGTGCGTCAGAGCGGTGTTCGTGAGTGACGGATTCATGGGGTTGCGTACCGTTCGACGAGATCGATCATCTCGCCCCGCAGTCGGGTGAGTAAAGCGGTCGCGGCCGGGCTGAGATCGTCGGGCACCGCCGGGATCGGCTGGCGAGTGTGGGCGGCGATCAGGATCTGGGCGGTGAGCTCGGAGCATCGCGGCCGGATTTTCGGATCGATCGATGCTTCCCGTCGGGCCTCCGGCTCGGTGAGCAGTCTCGAGAGGTCGTCGCCGGTGTGGCGCCACACATCGGCGTGCATCTTGGCCATTATCTTGGGGCCGTGGGGCATCGGTGTGATGTGGCTGGACACGCCACCGACGTGCAGGAGCGCCGGATGTTCCTGGTGGACGACCCGGTGCCCGTCGAACTGCAGAAAGGTGTTCACCAGTTTGCCGGTGTCGAAG
>JABDJW010000036.1 GCA_013002375.1 Acidimicrobiales bacterium
CCGCTGGTGAACGCCGGCGCGGTCGGCCTCGACAAGCCGTTCATCGTCTTGAATTCCTCGACCATCGAGATCCTCGATCAGGACCAAGTCGAAGCGGTGATCGGCCATGAGGTCGGCCACATCCTCAGCGGCCACGCGGTGTACCGCACGATGATGATCATCCTGCTGCAGTTCAGCTTCACCCGTTACCCCCTCGCCGGTGTCGCGGTGCGGCCCATCCTCTATGCGCTGCTGGAGTGGAGCCGCAAAGCCGAGCTCTCCTGCGACCGGGCCGGCCTGCTCGCCACCCAAGATCCCGAGGTCAGCCTCAGCACCCTCATGCGCATGGCCGGCGGTTCCCGAGGCGAAGAACTCAACCTCGACGAGTTCATCGCCCAATCCGACGAATACCGCGAGGGCGGCGATCTCCTCGACGGCATCTACAAGTTCATGGCCATGCTGGGTACCACTCATCCGTTTGCGGTGGTCCGGGTCGCCGAGCTCCGCGACTGGATCGACTCCGGCGAATACGAGCGCATCCTGATCGGCGAGTACCGCAGCAACGCCGACGAAGCCGACATCAGGTACACCGAGGATGTCGGCGATGCCGCAGCCACCTACGCGGCCAAGGCCCGCGACGTGGTCGACGGCGTGGGCCGAGGCGTGATCAGCATTGCTGGCAAGGTCGGCGATGCCTGGCGCACCGCCGGCGCAGGCGATGCCGTCTACGCCGACGAAGACGAAGCGGCCGAGGGTTAGCCCGACCGCCAGCGCACCAGATCGGGGCTGAGGTCGTCGATCGTGGTCGCGCCGACCAGGGCCATGGCCCGCTCCATGTCGGCCCGCAACAACCCCAGCACGTGGTCGACCCCGCGCTCGCCCGCCGCGCCCAAGCCATAGAGGTAGGCCCGGCCGGCCATGCAGGCCGAGGCGCCCAGGCACATGGCCTTGACGATGTCGCTGCCCCGCCGGATGCCGCCGTCGACGATGACTTCGGTTTCGCCGCCGACCGCCTGCAGGACCGGATCGAGCAGCTCGAGCGGAACCGGCGCCTGATCGAGTTGGCGGCCGCCATGATTCGACAACGCGACGGCTTCGATGCCGTGCTCCACTGCGATCTCGGCATCGGCCACCGACTGCACCCCTTTGATCACGATCGGGCCGTCCCACTGCTGGCGGAACCAGGCGATGTCCGCCCACGACAGGCTCTGGTCGAACTGCTGGTGGGCGTGATCGGCCAGCGAGACGGCGGTCGACCCGTCGATGTCGTGCTGGCCGACGACGCTCGAGAACGTGATCGGGTCGGCCCGGACGAAATCCCACGTCCAGCCCGGGTGCACGATGCCATCGATGATCGTGCTGGGGCCGATCTTGGGGGGTAGCTCGAACCCCCGGCGCACGTCGCGTTCGCGACGTCCGAGCACGGCGAGATCGACGGTGATGATGATGGCCTCGAACCCGGCCGCCTTGGCCCGGCCCAGCAGCTCGGCGACCAGGCCGCGATCCTTCCAGACGTACACCTGGAACCACTTCGGGCCGTCGCTGACCTCGGCCACTTCTTCGATCGAGCGGGTCCCCATGGTCGACAGGCTGTACGTCAGCCCGGCTCGCTCGGCGGCCCGGGCGACGGCCAACTCGCCCTGGGAATCGGCGATCCGGGTGAACCCGGTCGGGGCCAAGACCAACGGCATCGGGTGCCGGCGGCCGAGCAGGGTCGTGGCCGGATCGATCGCCTGGACGTTCCGCAGCACCCGGGGCACCCATTCGAGCTCGGCAAAGGCGAGCGAGTTCCGCTCCAGGGTCACCTCGTCCTCGGCACCCCCGTCGATGTAGTCGAAGACACCGCCGGGCAGCCGCCGCTTGGCCATCCGCCGCAGATCGTGCACGTTGGCCGCCTTGGCCAGGCGCCGGGCCACCGGGTCGGTTTCGACCGGCTTGAACCGCACCACCGAACGGATTGTGTCCCACATCGCCACCGGAGTAGTTCAGCGGAAACGGCCGCCCGACACCCAATTGGCTAGCGTCACCGGCATGACCGCCCCAGCATCAGCCCTCGCCCTCGCCCTCGCCGGCCGCACCGCACTGATCACCGGCGGCAACGGCGGCATCGGGTTGGGCATGGCCTCGGCCCTCGGCGCCGCGGGCGCCGACATCGTCATCTGGGGCCGCGATGAAGCCAAGAACGCCGCCGCCCTCGAACGGCTCGCGGCCGAGGACACCGAGGCCCACGCCTTTGTCTGCGATGTGGCCGATCCTGAATCGATCGCCGAGACCTTCGCGGCATCGGTCGACACCGCCGGCGCGATCGATTGCGTGTTCGCCAACGCCGGTCGAGGCGGCAGCGGTGCCCCGTTTCTCGAGGTCAGCCTCGACGAGTGGCGCGCCGTCTTCGCGGTCAACCTCGACGCGGTGTTCGTTCTGTTCCAGGCCGCAGCCCGCCACATGGTCGATCGGGGCGAAGGCGGCTCGCTGGTCGCCGTGTCGTCGACCTCGGCCATCCACGGTGCGGCCAACAACGAGGCGTACGGGTCGTCGAAGACGGCGCTCCTGGGACTCACCCGGGCCCTCGCCGTGGGCCTCGCCCGCCACGACATCCGGGTCAACGCCCTACTGCCCGGCTGGACCCGCACCGGCATGAGCGAGTCGGCCTACGCCTGGGACAAGTTCCGGGAGCGCACCACGGCCCGAACACCGGCTCGACGCTGGGCCGACCCCGACGAGATGGGCCCGGCCGCCGTCTTCTTGGCCGACCCGACCACGACGTTCCACACCGGGCAGACCGTCGTGGTCGACGGCGGCTACACCGTTTTCTGAATCACGGGGCTCTGATTCGGCCCGATGGGCGCCACCCGCGCCGAGTCGTCGGTGACCCAGCCAACCAGCTCGCCGAGTCGGCCGAACTCGTCGCCCTCGAAATGGTCGACCAGCAGCCGTCGCACGCCGTCGACGTGCACGGGGAGCAACCGAGGCCAACTGATCCGATCCGACTGCGGTGAGGGTCGCATAGCCCGAACGTCCATCGTCGTTGGATCGAACCCATGCCGGTGCGATCCTTCAGGTCGCGGCCCACGTTCGCGTCAGGTTGCGCCACCGCCAGCCACTCCTCGAAGCGGCGGCCATTGGGCGCGAACGCCTCGCTACTCCCCGTAGGATCGGCTGCGCCCCAAATCGGTGCATGCTCGGTGGTTTGCGGTCGCGCCCAGTAGCGTTGTTCCGGTGAATATCGGTTCGGCTCTTCCCCAACGTCCCCTGCTCATGGTGGCGCCCAGCGGAAACCGTCGAACCACTGCGCGGCGCGGCGGGGCGATCTACGGATCGGGTGGCGACGGTGGTCTCGGCCCGCTGATGCGCACGATTGGCCTGGTCGTCCTCGTCATCTTGCTCCTCGTACTCATCGCCAAGAACTGCACCGGCGGCGACTCCGAGGAAGCGAGCCTGCAGGACCAGGTCGAATTGCAGCTCGCCCTGGCCGCGCAGTCCACCGGCGACGGCACCGTCTACGAAGGCGTCGACGTCACCATCACCGACAAGACGGTCGTCCTCACCGGTGAGGTACCGACCAACGCCGACAAGCTCAACGCCAAACAGGCGGCGTTGCGCACCGATGGCATCGAAGACGTCGTCGACAACCTGACGGTCGCGGCCGGCGCCACCCCGCCCGGCCCGGGCGACGTCGCCGGCCTGCAGAACCAACTGAACGAGCTCGTGTTGGCCGAACCGATTCAGTTCACCGTCGGCAGCGCCGAACTCGAAGCGGAATCGAACACCACGCTCGACAGGGTCGCCCAGGCAATCTCGTCCTCGGACGGCGTCATCATCGAGATCCGGGGCTACACCGACAGTCAGGGTGACAGTGACGAGAACCGGATCCTCAGTCAGGAACGAGCCGACACGGTGCGCCAATACCTGATCGACCGCGGTGTCGAAGCCATTTCGCTCAGTTCGGTCGGACTCGGCGAGGCCAACCCGATCGCCGACAACGAGACCGAAGAAGGTCGGGCCCGGAATCGCCGTATCGAATTCGTCGTCACCTAGCGACCGGTGATCTCGCGGCTACCGTGACCTCGTGACGACCACCCCACCATCGATGCGGCTGTACGACACCGCTCGCCAGGAAGTCGTGCCCTTCGAGGTCGACCACACCGTCCGCATGTACGTGTGTGGCATCACGCCGTACGATTCCACCCACCTCGGGCACGCCAACACCTACCTCACCTACGATCTCCTCATCCGTCGACTCGAGGATCGCGGCCACACGGTCGAGATGGTCCGCAACGTGACCGATGTCGACGATTCGATCCTGCCCAAGGCCCGCGAACTCGGCATCGACTACCTCGAGCTGGCCGCGACCGAGATGGAACGGTTCCGCCGCGACATGCTCGCCCTCAACACCCGGGCGCCGATCGCCGAACCCCGGGCCACCGAATCGATCGCCGACATCATCGCCATCATCGAGAAGCTCGATGCCGGCGGACACACGTACCAGGCCGACGGCATCACCTACTTCGACGTCACCACCAGCCCCACGTTCGGCGAACTCTCGCACTACGACACCGAACAGATGATCACCTTCGCCGGCGAGCGGGGCGGCACACCGGACGATCCCCGCCAACGCAACCCGCTCGATTTCGTCCTGTGGCAACCCTCGGCTGACGACGAACCGAGCTGGCCGTCGCCCTACGGGCCGGGTCGGCCCGGGTGGCACATCGAGTGTTCGGCCATGTCGAAGGCCACCCTCGGCACCACCCTCGACCTCCACGGCGGCGGCAGCGATCTGATCTTCCCCCATCACGAGTGCGAGATGGCCCAGAGTCATGCCGCCAACGGCGAGCCCTTCGTCAGGCACTGGATGCACTGTGGGCTGGTGGCCTACCAGGGCACCAAGATGTCGAAGTCGCTCGGCAACCTCGTCTTCGTGAGCGAGTTGAGCAAGACCCACGATCCCCGCGCCATCCGATGGGCGCTGATGGCCCACCACTACCGGAACGACTGGGAGTGGTTCGATCACGACATCGACACTGCGTCGAGCGAACTCGACCAGCTCCTGGCCGCGACGACCTGCCCCAAGGGGCCCGACCCCGAGGCCCTCGGCGCCAACGTGCGGGCCGCGCTCGACGCCGATCTCGATGCACCGGCCGCCCGCAACCACTTGCTCGACTTCGCTCGCGCCTGCCTCGCCGGCCGGGGCGACCACCCCGCCGCCGCCGCCGGCCTCGTCGAGATTGCCGCGATCGTCGGGCTCGAACTCTCGTAGAGTTCCACAATGGCAATCCAGCTCTTCGACACGCTCAGCAACACCAAGCGGCCCCTCGAACTGCGGGAGCCCGGGCGGGTGTCGCTCTACTTCTGCGGGCCCACGGTGTACGACGCGCCCCACCTCGGCCACGCCCGCAACGCGCTGACCTTCGACATCCTGCGGCGCTACCTCGAATGGAAGGGCCTGGAGGTGCACGTCGTCAGCAACATCACCGACATCGACGACAACATCATCGGCCGGGCCCTCGAAGAATCGTCGACCGAGCCGGAGGTCGCGGCCCACTGGGAGCAGATCTACATCGAGGCCATGGATTCGCTCGACGTGCTGCACCCCCACGATCGGCCCCACGCCACCCAGTACGTCGACCAGATGATCGCGTTCATCACCGAGTTGGTCGACAAGGGAGTGGCCTACACGACCGAAACCGGCGTGTATCTGTCCGTCGATGCGGTGCCGGACTACGGCGGGCTGGTCCACCGCGCCCCCGACGACCTGCGCGAGGGCGCCGGCGCCCGGGTCGAAGTCGATCCGGACAAGAACGATCCGCTCGACTTCGTGTTGTGGAAGGCGGCAAAACCCGGTGAGCCCACGTGGCCCTCGCCCTGGGGCGACGGTCGTCCCGGTTGGCACATCGAGTGCGTGGCGATGGCCACCGAACTGCTCGGCGATGACTTCGACATCCATGGCGGCGGCGACGATCTCGCGTTCCCGCACCACGAGAACGAGCGGGCCGAGGCCACCGCCAGCGGTCGCCCGTTCGCTCGCCACTGGGTGCATCACGGCATGGTCAACGTCAGCGGCACCAAGATGTCGAAGTCACTGGGCAACTTCACCACCGTCGGCAAGCTCCTCGAACAATACGAGGGCCGGGCCCTGCGCCTCCTGGTGCTCCAAACCCACTATCGCAAGACGATGGAGATCAACGACGACGCCATGGCCCAGGCGGAGGCGGCGCTCGACCGCCTCGATGCCATGGCCCGCCGAGCCGCCGCGGCCGGCATCGCGCCGGCGGGAACCAACGATGAGCTGATCGCCGCGTTCACCACCGCCATGGACGACGACATGGGCACGCCGGCCGCGCTTGCGGCCGTGTTCGACGCGGCCCGGGCCGCCAACGCCGCGCTCGATGCCGACGACGCACCGGCCGCGGCGGCCAACGTGGCGACCGCGATCGATCTGGCCGGTGCGCTGGGCATCACCATCGGCGTTGCCAGTGGCGGTGAGGACGACGCCGAGATCGAGGCGCTGGTCCAGCAGCGAACCGTGGCGCGCGAGGCCAAGGACTGGGCCGAAGCCGATCGCCTGCGCGACGAACTCGCGGCCCGCAACATCGTCGTGGAGGACACCGCCCACGGGGCGATCTGGCACCGGGCTTGAGTTGACCGCCTAGCCGGCCGCCTCGCGCTCCCAGGCCTCCAGCAGCGACGCGAGGTGGGCGAGCGACTCGATGGTCGGCACGCTGACCTCCTCGATCGGGTGGACATGTTCGGCGGCCCACAACAGATCGTGGGGCACGTGCACCCCTCGAGCACCGATCTCGAGCACCGGTAGAACATCGGACTTCACGCTGTTGCCGACCATGACGAAATCAGCGGGCGCGATGTCGTGCTGATCGAGCACGGCCTGGTAGCTGCGGGGGTCCTTCTCGCTGACGATCTCGATGGTGAAGAAGTACGGCGCCAGGCCCGAGGCCTCGACCTTTCGCTCCTGGTGCAGGAGGTCACCCTTGGTGATGAGCATCAGCCGATAGCGGTCGGCCAGGCTCGCGACGGCATCGACCACGCCGGGAAAGACCTCGACCGCGTGGTTGGCCAGCTCCTTGCCCAACGCGACGATGCGGCCGATGTCGGAGCTGGTGATGGCGCCGTCGGTGGCATCGATCGCGGCTTCGATCATCGACAGCGTCATCGACTTGGCGCCGTAGCCGAAGATCAGCAGGTTGGCCCGTTCGATGTCGAGCAGGTGTGCGGCCAGGTCGACCGTCGGCTGATAGCCGGCGACGATCTCGCGGTAGGCGGCTTCGGTCTCCTGAAAGAGCCGTTCACTCTCCCAGAGCGTGTCGTCGGCGTCGAGGCCGATGACGAGGGCCATCAGCGATCAGGCCGACGATTCGCCCGTGGTGAGCACGCCAGGCATGCCGGCCAGCTTGGTTTCGGCGTCGCGCAGCCGGGCCTTGGTCGCGGCCAGTTCGGCTTCGATGGCGTCGGTGCTGGCGGCCGGGCGGCGCACCCGCCCGAGGGCCCAGCCGACGATCAAGCCGATGGCCAGTGCGATCACCAACAGAATCAGGATTTCACCCAGGACGTACCACATCGGTGCGTGCTCTCTTTCGTTCGATTCGAATCATGGCAGGGAGGCTTCGAACTCGACCCGGCGGTTGCCGGCCAGTTCGACGTCGTTTTCTTCGTTCGAGAACTTCAGTTCGCTCTCGCCGCGGCCCTCGGCGGTCATCCGGCCGCCGTCGACGCCCTGGTCGATCAGGTACTGCCGGACCGCGTCGGCCCGGCGCTGGCTGAGCGCCTGGTTCGAGTCGGCCTCACCGCGACTGTCGGTGTGGCCGACGATGTTCACGACCGGTTCGGGATACTGGTTGATGGCCGTCGCAGCCCGATCGAGGATGCCCTCTGCCTCGGCGGTCAGCGTGTTCGAGCCGGTCTCGAACAAGGTGACGCCGGCCAGTTCCTCCTGGAGCGCGGCGAGCTCGCCGGAGAGCGCCTCGAGGTCGTTGGCGGGGGGCGGCGGGGCGACGTCGGCGGTGACCGTGACCCCCCACTCGCCCGGCACGAGATCTTCGAGGCCCCCGATGTCCGCCGCGGCCTGTTCATTGGCGGCCAGGACGTCGACGGAGAACACATCGCCGGTCTGGGTGCCGAAGGCCTCGATCACCTGAGCTTCGTCGGCCAGGGGCGCCAGCAGATCGGCGACCGCAGCGACCCGATCGTCGGAGCCTTCGATCGCCGGCGCGAGCCCGGACACGACCAGCTCGTCGACGACGGCCTCGGCACCGACCGCCGCCTCGGCGGCCGCGACCAGCGTGCCGCGTTGGGCTTCGGACAGCACCGTTCCAGTGAGCCGCACGGTGCCGGAGCCGACTTCGAAATCGAAATCGGCGACGCCGGCATCGGCCCCCAACGCGGTGATGTTCACGGTCTCGAACCCGGCGGTCGCCGCTTCGAGCACGGCCGCGGCGGCATCGTCGGCGACCAGCGCCCTCAGCGTGGTGCTCTTGCCCTTGAGCGTGGCGGTCGCAGAATCGACCCCGGGCGCCGCCATGGCCACAAAGAGGGTGGCGAAGTCGCTCACCCGGGCATCGGCCCCCTCGAGCGATTCGGCCAGACCGCTCACGGTGAGCTCATCGACGACATTGGCCGCGCCGAACACCGCGTTGGCTTCGGCGAGCAGGGTCTGGCGCTGTTCGTCGCTGAGCACCGTGCCCCGCAGCACGACCAACCCGGCGCCGTCGCGTTCGACCACGAGATCGATCGTGCCGGTCGGCGCCGGTTCGGCATCGCGGACCCGGAGTTCGGTGACGTCGGCGTCGCGGATGCCCCATTCCGCGGTCAGGATGTCATCGATGCGAAAGGCTTCTTCGAGCGAATCGACATCACCCGCGACCTCGATGTTTCGGCCGTCCATGTCGAACGTCAGACCGGAGGTGTCGATGCCGTTCTCAGCCAGACGCTCGACTGCCTCACCCTCGAGATGATCTTCGATGTGCGGGATCGCCCACACCGACCCGAGGACGTACAACCCGGCAAACGCGAGCATGCCGAGGAGCCAGATCCGCAGTCGGCGCCGGTCGCGCGCCGCCGCGGCCGCGGCATCGTCGTCCCGCAGATGGTCGTCCGGATTGGTCACCGCGTCGGGCATTTCTTCCTTCAACCTCTTCGGCCAACGCCGGCCCCGAGGCTGGTAGGGCCGACGGTGAAGGATAGTAGTGATCCAGGGCCGAAGATCGGGCGATCTCGCCGATTCCGTGCTCCTCCGACTACTCTCACCGGATGTGAACACCGTTTGTGCGCGAGCGACCTGTTCAGGTCGCGTCGCGGGCGTTTTCCTCACCGACATGCCGGCGCGCACCGCGTGGTTGGTCGATCTCGACACCACCCTCGACGGCGTCGGCCTCTGCCCCACCCATCTCAACCGATTCTCGGTGCCGATGGGCTGGACCCTGTTCGACGAGCGCTCGGGTTCGATCACCTCGATCGAGCCGCCTGCGCCCGAACCCATCCTCCCCGAACCGGCCGCCCCTGATCCGCACCTGCACGAGCCGGCCCGACTCGACCCGGATCCCTCCGCGGCCCCCGATGTCCGGCCATCGGAACCGGCCGCGACCGCTGCGGCCCTCGAGGAACAAGGGGCGGAGGCAGAAGCCCCGACCGGCCGATGGGACGGCCCGGCGCGGGCCGACACCGTCGCCGGCCCGGCGGCCGAATCGCCGCTCCTGGCCCGCGCCTTCGGCGGGCCCGACGACTCGCCCCGACGGTTGGCCTTCTTCGAGCGCCAGCCGCCCGAAGAACCCGATGATGACACCTTGCCCTTTCCGCCGGACGGGCCGGCCACCGTCCCCGGCTCGTAGCGGCCTCGGCGGCAGAACCGGGTCATGATCAGCCGCGTCCTCGGCCACGCCGCGGCCGGGGTCGCGCTCATCGTCGCGCTCCTCGCCGTCAGCTTGGTGTGGGCACCACGCACCACCACCGATGACGCCGCACCAATCGTCATTCCGACCACCGCGGCACCGACCACCACGACGACGTTCGTCCCGCCGACCACGACCCGCCCGCCCTACGACGGCTGGGTCGACCCGCTGAGTTCGGGCGAACCCTGGGGCACGACCGTGGAGGGACTCCTGACCTTTCGCGGGAACCCGACCCGTTCGTATTACGGAGCCGGCCCGGTGCCCACCGCTCCGGCCGTGCAATGGAGCTTTCCGGCCGAGGGATCGCTCTGCTCGTTCTCGTCGGTCGGCGGCGAATCGATCGAATGGTGTGGCACCGGCTGGACCGGCCAGCCCGCGGTCCTCGAGCGGGACGGTCGCACGTGGGTGGCGTTCGGCTCGTACGGCTCGGCGGTGCATTTCCTCGACGGAGACACCGGCGAACGGATCCTCCCCGACTTCCCGGTCGGCGACATCATCAAGGGCTCGGTCACCATCGACCCCGACGGCTACCCACTGCTCTACACCGGCTCCCGGGACAACTTCTTTCGGGTCTTGTCGTTCGACACCGACCAGCCGGTCGAGCTCTGGAAGCTCTCGGCCGATGCGGTATCGCCCACGCTGTGGAACAACGACTGGGACGGCGCCGCGCTCGTGATCGACGACTACCTCTTCGAGGGCGGCGAGAACTCCCAACTCCACATCGTGAAGCTCAATCGGGGCTACGACGACCAGGGGCGGGTCACCGTCGCCCCCGAGCTGGTCTTCAATGCGCCGGGCTGGGACCAAGAACTGCTCGATCGGGTCGGCCGGAACGTCTCGATCGAGAACTCGGTGGCCATCTCGGGCGACACGCTGTACTTCGCCAACTCGGGCGGGCTGGTCCAGGGGTGGGACATCTCCGGTCTGGCCGACGGCACCGACCCCGAGCGGGTCTTCCGCTACTGGGCCGGCGACGACATCGACGCGTCGATCGTGATCGACGGCGAAGGCATGCTCTACATCGGCGTCGAGTACGAGCGGGCCAACAGCCGGTCGCAAGAGGTCGGGCAGATCATCAAACTCGATCCGTCCCGCCCCGACGACCCGCTCGTCTGGAAGCGCGACGAGCGGCCCTATGTGGACTCCGGGGTGTGGGGCACGCCGGCGCTGTACCAGGACGTCCTGATCGTCGGCACCGACGAGGGGCGGATCCTGGCCCTCGACCAAGCGACCGGCGAGGAGCGCTGGTCGCTGCAACTGAACGGCCCCACCTGGCAGTCGCCGGTGATCGTCGATGACGTGTTCATCATCGGCGACTGCGAGGGCGTCCTGCACGCCTACGACGTCGCCGACACCACCGTGGCCCCGACCGAACTGTGGACCCTCACGTTGGGCGGCTGCATCGAGAGTACGCCGGCGGTCTGGGATGGCTGGATCTATGTCGGCACGCGGGCCGGCAAGTTCTTCGCCATCGCCGACGACCCTGCCGCCCCGACCGACTCGATCGAACCGACGGAGTAGCTACTCGTCGACTTCGACGCCGTCGACCGACGACACGTGCGGGCCGCTCGGTGCGCCCCAATTCGGAGCCGTCGGCGCCGAGCGCCGGGGCGGCGACGGCGGCTTCGGTGGCGGACCGGTATCGCCCGAACGGGTCGCCGGCATGACCTGGGTCGGGGCCGGTGCTTCGCCCCGCTGCGGCCAGTGCAGTTGGCGGGTGGGACCGGCCGGATCGCCCGAGCCCGAGTCCATGACCGTCGTGCTCGGCCCGCCCGAGCCGGCCGTGGCAGAGACATCGATCGGACCATCGCCGGCACCGCGGCGCGGCATGGCCGACGCCAGCCGCGACAGGCGGGCCCCCAGTGCCATTCGAGCACCGAAGAAGTAGAACAACCCGGCGATCACGCCCACCAGGACCACGATCAGGTAGCCGAAGCGAACCCCGGAGCCGGAGAACTTGATGGCGACCGGAAGAAACGCGCCGGCGACCCACGACAGCTGGAAGCGAGCCTCGAAGCGGGCGAAGGTCGCGCCGTAGTTCACGGCCGGGGCGTCGCGTTGGACCAGGGAATCGAACGCCAACTTCGCGGTGGCTGCCGACACGGCCACGCCGAACGCAACCAACGCACCGCTGACCAACGCCGTGCCCTGCCAGACCGCGACCGCAGCCACGAACACGGTGAGACCCAACGAGCCGAGCACCAACCGTTCCTCGGGAATCTGTCGGCGTAGCACCGGCGCGATCCGGGCGCCGAGCAACGCGCCAACACCGGCGCAGGCCACCACCACGCCGAAATGCCACAACGGCGTGGTCGATTCGATGACCGGCTGCAGCCCACGAGCCATGCCGGCAAACGCGCCAGCGCCGGCGCCGATCGGTTCGAGGTTGACCCCGTCGCCACCGCCCCGCAGCTCGAAGGCCAACAGGAACGTCACGAAGCCGACGACGGCGCGCAGTACTGCGACGACCGATGCGGCCAAGACGATGGTGCCGGAACGCAGCTCGGCCTTTTCCGTTTCTCCGATCGGCTGGCTCGCGACGCTCACCTTGGGGAGCGACAGCGCCTGAAAGACCGCGATGGCAAAGACGATCATGGCGACGGCGGCGGCCCAACTCGATCCGCCCAGCGTGGCGAACAAGGCGCCCACCGCGGCCCCGCTCATACCCGAAATTGCCGCGGTCAGCGAGAGCTTGGAGTTGGCATCGACCAGCGCGTCGTCACTCGGCACCATCGTCGGCACCAGGGCGCTCTTGGCCACGTGATAGGCCTTCTGCAGCACGAGGACGCCGAACGCTTCCGGGAACAACAAGAAGCTGTCGATGTGGCTGATCATGAAGAAAGCCAGCAGCGACCGCAGGGCCAGCGAACCCACGAT
>JABDJW010000045.1 GCA_013002375.1 Acidimicrobiales bacterium
GGTGGTGTCGCCCAGGCCGAGCTCGCCAAAGGTGTTGGCACCCCAGCAGTAGAGGTCGTCGGTGGTGCGGATCCCGCATGTGGAGAACGCGGAGAGGGTGACCGACGTCCAGTCGGTGTCGGTGCCGACCTGGGTCGGGCTCAGGCGTTCGGTGACGTCACCCACGCCGAGCTGGCCGGCGCTGTTGCGCCCCCAGCACCACAGCCGCTTGGCCAGGTCGATCGCGCAGGTGTGATCCCAGCCCGGCGAGACGTTGAGCCACGAGGTGCCCGCGCCCACCTGCACCGGGGAGGTCTCGATCGTGCCCTTGATGCCATTGCCGATCTGACCCCGGTCGTTGCGGCCCCAACACCACAACGACAGATCGTCCTTCACCCCACACGTGTGACGCTCACCCGCCGCCAACACGAACCACTCACTCGCCGACGCCTCCGCGACCGGCACCGACGAGTTCCCGGCGGTCGTGCCGTCACCGAGCTGACCGAAGGTGTTGTCACCCCACACATACCCCGTGCAGCCGGTCAACAACCCCGCCACCGCCAACACCCACCACAACCGCTTCATTCGTGCGCCCCTCACCGATCGCCTCCGCCGAGCATGCCACCACCCACCACGGAAGTTCAACCGCCGACCGTCTCCGGCCGGCTCGCCCGACGCCACCCCGAGGTCCGAGGTGAGATGACCGCAGGGGCCGCGGCTCAGCCGACCTGGAGAACCCGCATCATCTCGTGGTCCTCATGGGACAGGATGTGGCAGTGCCACACATAGCGGCCCGGTTTGTCGAAGGTTGCTTTGATGCGGACCACTTGTCCGGGCAGGGCAGTAACCATGTCCTTGGGAGCAGCCTCGAAGTATTCCGACCCGACGGCCACCGGCGCACCGATTTCGATGTTCGACACTGCCGCGACCGTGCCCGTTTCCCCATCGTGTTGAGGCACCTGCTGGGGGTTGTCCTCGTCGACGTCGAACTCGATCTCGTTCCGGTCGAGGATCTCGAAGTTCACCAGATGCAGGTGGATCGGGTGCGCGTCGCCGGTGAAGTTGTAGATCTCCCAGATCTCGGTCGAATCCAGCGCCGGGGTCTCGGTCGTGGGCTGGAACCAGGTGTAGGCGGTGGCGCTGGAGAGGTCGTTGGCCACCGTCCCGAGCAGGGGTTGGAGCCGGCCGAACCCGTCCATCCCCTCGAACAGGGCGACCCGGCGGGTTGCGGCGACGGGGTTCGAGTTACCGCCGTACCCACTGATCGCGGCCGGGTCGAATCCGTCGGCAACATTCGACCCGTCGGCGACGTCGAAGGCCATGATCCGGTCGGTCTGGCGGTCGGGGAATAGGTCCCCCGGCTCGAGGTCGTCGCCGAAGTCGCCACCGAACGGCGCGTCGCCCCCGATGTTCTCGAGGATGATTCGCTGGCCTTGGAGGTTCTTGAAGTCGAATACGATGTCGTACCGGCCGCCCGGTTCGATCACCAGTGTGTCGAGCTGGCTGGCCGCTGACGCCAGGCCCTGATCGCTGCCGATCACGACGAACGGAATCGGCCCACCGGCACTGGTCAGATCGGTGGCTCCGGCCGGGGCGGCCCGGAACCGCACGACCAGGAATCGGGAATCGGTGCCGTTGAGCAAATGCATCCGGTAGTTGCGAGGCTCCACGTCGGTCTTGGGCCAGATCTTGCCATTGACGACGATGTGGTCGCCGAAGACCTCGGCCAGCGCGGTCGGACCGCCACGGGGAAACTGATCGGGAGGGAGGACCGCCCCCTCGCCGGTGATGAAGTCGTCGTAGAACGGATCGCCGGGGAAGGCCGGGTAGAACAACGCGCCGCGATCGGTGAACATGCGATCCTGGATGCCATAGGCCAGCTCGTAGGGGAACGCCGGCAGTCCGAGCGGATTGTCGGGACGACCGGTGTCGACCTCATCCCGGACGAAGTAGAAGCCGGCCAGGCCGGCATAGACGTTGAGGCGGGTGATCCCCAAGGCATGGTCGTGGTACCAGAGGTTGCCTGCCGGCTGGTCGTTGGAGTAGACGAAATCACTCGTGAACCCGCCGTCGACGAGATCCCATTGCGGCCCGACGATCTCGTAGTCGGGGCTCCAGAAGTACTCGGGATTACCGTCGAACTGGAAGTCGGTGTGGCCGCCATGGAGATGCGTGACGATCGGGACGCCGTTTCGTTCGATACTGAACTGCCGGTAGTCGACGCCGTTGGCCGAACTCGGGCCGTGCAGCGAGTAGGCCCAGTGCAGGCTCTCGTCGACCGGTAGCAAGTGGTCGACGGGCTTGTTGGCGTTCCGTCTCAGGTCGTTGTTCCAACGGACGGTCGTCGGGGTACCGGACTGTACTTCGAAGGTCCGGCCCGGCCAGGTGACGCCGCGCTGGTCGTCGTAGCCATATCCCCAGATCCTCGTGTTCAGCTTCTTGCCGTTTCGTCGATTCACCAGTCCCGTCTGTTGCACACCCGGCCGAGCGTAGATATCGAAGTGCCCGGCCCGCGGGCCGGACGCGAGCGGTTCGAACCGGAAGGCGGGATCCAGCGCATTCGGGGCGAGCTCGACGAACTTGGGCTGTAGCGCCGGGTCCGACAGCTTCGATGCCAGCGGAACGCCGGCGGCCGGATCCAGGCCGGCCATCAGGTTGAAATAGACGGCGCCGCCGGTGGCCGCCGACGCCTTCAGGAAATAGCGCCTGGAAATCATGGTTTACCGCCCCGTTGTCGCCAATAGCGCCCGCATACATCACGGGCACCTCGCAACTAACAATCGCTGAGCGGACGGGCCCGGAACCAGGCCCAAAGTCCCAACTTCGCCGTCGTCGTTGCCGGTCACCACGCAGCCGCCGACCTTGCCGTAGTGCCAGTCGTCGACCACAACGTCGCTCGACAGATCCTTGTCCATTCCGAATGCGATCTGATGATCGCGGGCGTGGACCACGTCCACCGCGATGTCTGAGAGGACAGGACATGCCCGACGATGTGAACGGCGCGTTTCGCACGTGGGTCCGGCCAGAACTGCTCGATACTGTCAGTGCGTGGATCCGCGGCCCGGGTACTTCGACGAGATGGTGGGCGATGGCTCGGCGGTGCGCGCCCCGTACCGGCAGTATCGCCAGTGGTTCGACGCCGAGGCGCCGGGCCGGGTGCTGAAGAAGGCGGCTGAGGCCGAGGCCGTGTTCCGGCGGACCGGCATCACGTTCAACACCTACGGCAGCGACGAGGAGAGCGAACGGCTCATCCCCTTCGACGTCGTGCCCCGCATCATCTCGGGCGCCGAATGGCGCCGGCTCGCCCGTGGTATCGAGCAGCGGGTTCGGGCCATCAACGCGTTCCTCTACGACATCTACCACCGGCGCGAAATCCTGCGGGCGGGCCGCATCCCGGTCGAGCTGCTCGCCCACAACGAGGCATTCCTCCCCGAGATGATCGGCGTAGCGCCGCCCGGGCTGGTGTACACCCACATCGTCGGCACCGACATCGTGCGCACCGCCGAGAACGAGTTCTACGTGCTGGAGGACAACGTGCGCACCCCGTCGGGTGTCTCCTACATGCTCGAGAACCGCGAGACCATGCTCCAGATGTTCCCCGAGCTCTTCGCTCGAATCCGCGTCGAATCGGTCAACGACTACCCGGCCAACCTCCGGCAATCGCTGGCCGCCTGCGCGCCCGATTCGGCCACCGGCGCCGACCCCGTCATCGCGGTGTTGACGCCGGGCATCTTGAACTCGGCCTACTTCGAGCACTCGTTCCTGGCCGATCACATGGGGGCGCCCCTGGTCGAGGGGCGCGACCTGCGGGTGGTCGACGGCCGCGTCGCGATGCGCACCACCGAGGGCTACCAGCCGATCGATGTGCTGTACCGGCGGGTCGATGACGACTTCCTCGACCCCCTGGTGTTCCGACCCGATTCGCTGCTCGGCGTGCCCGGGATCATGGACGTCTACCGGGCCGGCAACATCACCATCGCCAATGCGCCGGGTACCGGCGTCGCCGACGACAAGGCGATCTACTCCTACATGCCCGAAATAATCGAGTTCTACACCGGGGAAAAACCAATCCTGAACAACGTGCCCACGTGGCGCTGTGCCGAGGAAGATTCGCTTGCCTACGTGCTTGAGCAT
>JABDJW010000423.1 GCA_013002375.1 Acidimicrobiales bacterium
GCCGAAGCCACATCCGAGATCGAGCAGCAGGTCGCCGGCGCGCAAACCGAGCTTGTCGTAGTCGACGGTGAGCATCAGACGGTGTCTCCGCTCTCCGCCGCTGTGGCGTGGGCTCCGCTCTCCGCCGCTGTGGCGTGGGCTCCGGATGGGTGATCCGCCAGCAGTGCCTCGTACTCCTCGACGGTGGCGCGGGCGGTGTGAAGCCAGCTCCACTTGTCGATCACCCGCTGGCGGCCACCCTTGCCGACCCGTTCGCGCAGTGTGGGGTTGTCGAGGGCCTCGCCGATCTGGCGGGCGAGCGCTTCGGAGTCGCCGGGGGGAACCTGCAGACAGGTTTCGCCGTGCGTGCCGGTGACCTCGGGCAGGGCGCCACCGGTGGTGGCGACCAGGCAGATGCCGGTGGCCATCGCCTCGATGGCGGGTAGTGAGAAGCCCTCGTACAGCGATGGCACCACGGCGACTTCGGCTTCGGAGTAGAGCTCGACGATGCGTTGGTCCGGTACGCCGGACACCCATTCGACGACATCCTCGAGGCCGAGCTCGCGCAGCTTGTCGAGGCTCTGGCCTTCCTTGGGCCGACCGATGATCGTGAGCGACACGTCGCGTTCGGTGCGGAGCTTGGCCACCGCTTCGAGCAGGTAGCTCAGGCCCTTCATGGCGACGTCGGCGCTGGCGGTGGTGACCAGCTTGCCGGGCACACGCTCGACGCCGGGTACCGGCTTGAACAGCTCGGGATCGACGCCGACCGGCACCACGTGGATGCGATCGAGCGGCACCTCGTGGTCGCGACTGATGTCGATCTTGGAGTTCTCCGACACGCACATGACCCGGCGCATGCGCTTGGCCACCTGGGTCTGCATCTTGGTGAAGGAGTACCAGCGCCGCTTCCCGAACTGTTTCCACAGGTTGGGGGCATGCTCGAGTTCGAGCCGCCGGTCGACGGTGATCGGGTGATGGATCGTGGCCAGAACCGGCAGCTTGAGTTGATTCTGGATGGCCAGAAGGCCCCAGCCGAGCGTCTGGTTGTCGTGCACGAGATCGAACTCGTCGACGCGGTCCCTCAGCGCCTGGTAGGCCCGCCAGCTGAAGGCCATCGGCTCGCTGAAGTTGCCGGTGCTGAACGAGGCCGCTTCGAGCACGTCGGTGACGTCGTTGAGTTCCCACAACCGGGGCTTCCGCATGGGAAAGGCATCGTTGTAGAGCTGGAGGCTGGGGAGTTTGGTGAGCGGCACGCGCTCATCGAGCTCGGGGTAGGGGGGACCACCGAAGACCTCGACGTAGTGGCCGAGATCGGTGAGGGCCTTGGCCAGGTGGCGCACGTACACGCCCTGGCCTCCGACGTGGGGTTTGCCTCGGTACGCCAGCATGGCGATCCGCAGGGGGCGGTGGGCAGTGGTCATAGGCTGGTAAGGCTCCTTTGTGAGCCGATCCCAGGTCAAATGCTGTCCAGGTCGCATCCCCCATGTTGCAGGGGGCAGCTCACGAATAATGAACGTTATCGACTTTGTGCAACCGATCCCAACTCCGGGTTATTCCGTGTTGTTCAATCGGCTGCGCCGATTGCGACGCCAGGGCGCAGCGCCGGGCTCGCTCCGCTTCACCCTTCCGTGTTGTTCAATCGGCTGCGCCGATTGCGACGCCAGGGCGCAGCGCCGATAGCGGTGGGGTACGGTCTCGGCCGATGCGAGCAGTGGTGCAGCGGGTTTCCCGGGCTTCGGTGACCGTCGACGGCGACGTCGTCGGGTCGATCGGTGCCGGTTTGTGTGTGTTGCTCGGGGTCACCCATGACGACACACCGGCAGACGCGGCGAAAATGGCCGACAAGCTCTGGGGGTTGCGCATTTTCGAGGACCCAGCTTCCGAGGACCGGGCCGGGCAGATGAACGTGTCGTGCGCCGATGCGGGCGGTGAGGTGTTGGTGATCAGCCAGTTCACGCTCTACGGCGACACGGGCAAGGGCCGCCGACCATCTTTCATGGCCGCAGCCCGGCCCGAGACCGCGGAGCCGCTCGTCGAGTCGGTCGTCGACGAGTTACGGGCGCTCGGTGCCACCGTCGCCACCGGCACCTTCCGGGCCATGATGGCCGTCGACCTGGTCAACGACGGCCCGGCGACCTTTCTCGTCGAGGTGTGAAGGAGCTGTCGAGTCAACTGGACGAGGCAGCCCCGCGACCTTTCTCGTCGAGGTGTAGCGAAAGGCGGAGATATGAGCCCGCCGAAAGCGTGAGCAGCACCAGCGCGGCGAGCATGATCGTCGACCTGGGCCCGAGCTGCACGGCCCAGGTTTGGCCCGTGCGCAGCTCGACGGTTTCGTGGAGCACCGCTTGCTCGCTGATGTCGGTGCGAGCGACGAGATCGCCGTCGGGGGCGACCACCGCGCTGAAGCCGGTCGGGGCGGCTTGCACGACCCAACGGCCGGTCTCGACGGCCCGCAGCTGCGAGGACGCGAGTTGTTGGGTCTGCAGAATGGTCAGCCAGTAGGACGATCCGTTGGTGGGGTTCACCAACAGCTGGCCCCCGTTGCGCACGCCGTCATTGGCCCGGCGTTCGAAGAAGATCTCCCAGGAGATGCTGACAGCGAGCGGGCCGACCGGCGTTTCGATGACCGCCGGCTCGGTGCCCGGCCGCACGTCGCGCGGTGGCAACACGTCCTTGGCGAAGAGTTCGAGGAGACCCCGGAGCGGCACGAACTCGCCGAATGGAACGGTGCGGACCTTCTCGTAGCGATCGCCGACACTTCCGTCGGCGAGCCACACGTCGGTGTAGTTGATCGTCTCGGTCGGCGAGATCGAGTAGAACCAGCCCGGCAGGATCGGGGCGTCGAGTTGTTGGGCCAGTTCGGACAACGCGAGTTGCGCATCGTCGCGATACAAGCGGCGGGGGTCGCGACTTCCGGTCGGGTCCGGTGCGGGGTTCACCACGTTCTCGGGCCAGAGCACCAGATCGACCCCGTCGTTCACCTGGGCCGAGGTCGCGATGTGGCGATCGAAAACCACCTTGGCTCCCTCCTGGGTGGCCCGGGTGCGTTGCTGGCCGCCGCCCTGCACGATGGCGATCTCGATGGAGTCGATCACCCGTCCCTGCGGCGCGACGGCCGCCAACCCGATGACGACGATCACGAACCCACCCAGGGCCATGCTCGACTTCCAGTGGCGCTCGAGTAGTGCTGCGAGCAACAACCCGACCACGACGACGGTCGCGGCCAGCAGCAGCGAGCCGGCGACGCGGGCCACGGGCAGGAGGGGCGACTGGGCTTGGGTCATGGGCAGCGTGGCGAGCGGCACGCCCCCGAACGGCCAGCGCCAGCGGAGGGCTTCGGCCAGGACGAAGCCGGCCGGTAGGGCCAGCCGTCGCCAGCGGTCACCGGGGCTGATCGCCGCGGCCAGGCCGAACATCGCGGCGTAGGCGAGGACGGCCAGCAGATACCCGGGCGGGGTGAGGTCGATCATCCAGAACATGCCGGGGGCGAGCCAGGCGAGGGCGACGGCAAAGACCCGGGCGAACCGGACCTTCCAGACCTGATCCCGCATCAGGCCGTCGATCATCGCGATGCCGACGAACGCGAGCGGCCACCACCCCCAGGGTGGCAGGGCCGCACAGATCAGGAGGCCGGCGCCGACGCACCGGAGCGCGACGAACGGATCGATTCGACGCAGTGGTATCACGAAGGCTCTAGATCGAGCAGGAACCGTCGGCCCGTCGGATCTCGGCGGTCACCCGCTTGCGGATGCCCTTCACGTCGAGCACGACCGAGTTGGCGAAGGTGGCCAGGTTGGGGGAGAGCAGGATCTTCACCCCGCCGCGGCGAACCGTGCGGTACGGGCTCAAGTTCTTTCCCTTGCAGTTGGTGTCGACCGACACCTCGTAGCGGGTCTTGCCTCAACCGACCGGGGGCAGGAAGTCGATCGCGGCCAGACCGCCCTTGGTTCGAATCTTCTCGAGCGCGGCGTCGGTTACTTCGATGTCCACCTGTGGTCCTCGATTTGGTCCTGGCTGGGGATGCCCCCGTGGAAACCCACATTAGTGCGCTGATGTTCCCGCCCCTTCGAGCGCCCGACCGACCGCAGCCTTGGCGTGGCGGATACAGGCGGGGATCCCGACGCCCCGGTACGGAGCGCCGGCCAGATGGAGGCCGGCGAATGCGGCGAGCTGTTGTTCGATCGCGTCGACCCGGTCGAGGTGGCCCGGCGTGTACTGCGGAAACGAATCGGGGTAACGCGTGACCCGCACCGCGGTGGGTTCGGCGCGGAGCCCCATCGTGGTGACCAGGTCGGCACGCGCTGCGGCGATGAACTCGTCGTCGGTCATCTCGAGGGCCCGGGTGTCCCCGAAGCGGCCGGCCGAAACCCGGAGAAAGGCCGTGCGCTTCCCCTGCGGGTCGGCCGCTTGCAGGTGGGCCCACTTGGCGGACGACCACGTCGCGGCTGTCATCAGCAGCCCTTCGGAGCGGGGCACGAGGAAACCGCTGCCGTCGAGCGGGTGTTCGATCGTGACCGGGTCGTAGGCCAGTGCGGCCAATACGACGCCGGAATACTCGATCTCGTCGAGGGGGGAGGGGCCGATCAGTGGGGTCAACAGTCGGCTCGTGACGCCCGACGGCGTGGTCAAGATGACGTGGTCGGCGACCCATCGTTCGCCGGGGGTGGTGACCACCCATTGCGGCCCGTCGGCTCGGAGTTCGGTGACCGGCGCATCGCAGCGGATGGCACCGGTCAGCGCGTCGGCGACCGCTCCGGTGAGCCGAGCCAGCCCGCCCCGGACGGTGTAGAAGATCGGCGCATCCGGGTCGATCGACCGACGTTGCCGGGCCAGCGCCCGCGCCAGGCTCGGCTCGTCGGCCACCGCGGCGAACTGCGGAGCCGACGCGGCCACGCTGAGCCGGTCGGCGTCGCCGGCGTTGATGCCGCCGAGCAGCGGATCGACGAGGCGTTCGAGGATCTCGTCGCCCATGCGGCTGCGGATGAGCCGGCCGATGCTGTCGCCATGGTCGGGCGGGGTCTCGGTGCGGGCCAGATCGGCGGCCAGGCCGGCTTCACCCGCCGCCGAGGTGACGCCGGAGGCGACGAGCGGCGCGCCCTCGAGCGGCACGCCGAGCACCATCGGCTGGGGAATCGGGCGGAGGGCACCGTCGACGAAGAGAAAGGCGTGGCGCTGGGCCGGCGTGACCAGATCGGGTTCGAGCCCCACCGCCCGGCACAGATCGATGGCCTCCGGTACGCGGGCCAGGAAGGCATCGGGACCCTCGTTCACGTCGACGCCGGCCAGCGGCGAGGTCTGGATCTTGCCGCCGATTCGGCCGTCGGCCTCGAATAGAGCGACCTCGGCGCCCCGTTGCTGAGCATAGAAGCCGGCGGCCAGGCCGGAGATACCGCCGCCGACGACGGCGACCCGCGTGCTCATGCCGTGTGCACCAGGTCGACGACCCGTTCGAGAATCGCCGGGTCGATGTCCGGTGTCACGCCGTGGCCGAGGTTGAAGATGTGCCCCGGTCGCCCATCGTTGTCGGCCAAAACCCGTCGGGTCTGCTCGGCGACGACCGGCCACTCGGCGAGGCAGATGGCGGGATCGAGGTTGCCCTGTACCGACCGGCCCTCCGGAATACGGCGGCGGGCGTCGGTGAGCGACACTCGCCAGTCGACGCCGATCACGTCGGCGCCGGCCTC